>NZ_JAVKBY010000078.1:0-30520 GCF_040222985.1 Coleofasciculus sp. F4-SAH-05 | reverse complement strand
CAAAATCTGGGTAAGTCTAGGGTGACAAGGGATGGTGAGGGTGTTTGCGATCGCGTCCCCATATTTTATATGTTGTAATCTTGTCATTCTGTAATCCTGTAGGGGCGAGTCGCTGCACTATTTTTCAGGGGAAAGGCATTACTTTTATCGACTCGCCCTTATCGTTGGTTCACCCGTTACAAAGGATAACTCGGTGGGTTACGGCAGATATTTTATTAAAGGGTTGGTTTCTTGGATTGATTACTGCAAGAGCCCCCCTACTGGCTAGGGTTCAGGGGAAAGGTATTAATTGTGTGGGCGCAAACCTTGCGCCCCTACGCCCCCGCTATCTTTCAGGGAAAAATCTATTAATTTTATCGACTCGCCCTCGTTGTTAGTTCACCCGTTGCCAAGGATAACTCGGTGGGTTACGGCGGATATTTAATTAAATGGTTTGTTTTGTCAATTAAGTACCGCCTAACCCACCCTACGGAGTTACGGGTTGAGAGTTACGGGTTGAGGGTTAATCGGGGTTTATAGGACGGCATATTTTCATAAGATATAAAATTACCTGAAACGACCGCAAAAGTCAAGCGCTAATTCTATTGCCGATAACGCAGCAGTTAATCAGACATAATTTTTTAAATTAAAGAACAGATAGCGTCTCCAAAGGCAACTCTGACACCCCCTTCATCGGCTGGCGTTCCTGCCCTGTTTATTGATTTGTGGCGACATCTCTGGATTCTGGCAAAAGACAAAATTTTATAAGTTTACGCCAATTAATTCATCCGCCAACCCTTCACAAACCCCGGATTGAAAATAAAATGAAACCTAAGACAACCACTGAACTCATCTAATTCAGACTGATTCAACGATGCAATTAAGCTCAATTAACCTCCCCAACTATTTAATCCGACTGGGGCTATGTCCCCCAGAAAACCAAAATCAGCTCATCATTAAACCCGTTGCGGCGAAAAACTTTAACCTTTTAGTCACCTTACCCGACGGGAAAAAACTCCTAGTTAAGCAAGAACGGTATAATCAGGACGGGAAAACAGCCGGAGAATTTGGACAAGAATGGCGCATTCAGGAGTGTGTACAGCACTTTCGGGAACTCACTACCCTTCACCCCTATCTACCCCAGGTACTGCATTTTGATCCGGGGGAATCAATCATCATATTCCGCTACTTAGACGAGTACCGCGACGTAATGGAATTCTACGCCGAAGAGACAATCTTCCCGAGTGCGATCGCGGCGTCTATTGGCACCACCCTGGCGGCTATTCATCGCGCCACGTTTAACCGGGACGACTATCGGCACTTTTTCTGGCAAAATCGTGAAGATGCACCAATTAATCAGGTTCAATATCTGGTTCATAAATTGGAACGAGTGGAACCGGAAATTTTTGGTCAGGTTCCTCCCGACATTCTCAAATTCATTGCCCTCTATCAACGGTATGATAGCCTTGGGCAAGCTATGACAGAACTAGCCAATACTCTTGCACCCTGTTGTGTGACACACAATGATTTAAAGCTAAATAACATCCTCCTGCACAAAGATTGGCACAAGTCGAGTGATAGTATTGTGCGCCTAATTGATTGGGAGCGATCAGCTTTCGGACACCCAGCTTTCGATGTAGGAACACTAATCGCCAGCTACCTGCAAATCTGGCTGAACAGCTTGCTGATTAGTAACACAGTCAGTATCGAAGAATCTCTGCGCCTAGCTGTGATTCCCCTCGAACAAATTCAGCCTTCTATTGTTGTCTTGACTCAGGCTTACTTAGATAACTTTCAAGACGTTTTAGATCATTGCCCTGATTTTTTGCGGCGAGTTGTTCAGTGCGCTGGTTTTGGCTTGATTCGGCAAGTTATGGCAATCCTCCAAAACCAAGCTTCCTTGGGCAATACAGGGATTTGTGTGCTGCAAGTTGCTAAAAGTTTGTTATGCCGCCCCGAGCAATCCATGCTAACAATTTTTGGCACTAATACTGCTGAACTAACCCGGTTAAGTATGTCTGCCGCCTAAGATATTTAGTCACAAAAAATTATGCAATTACTTAATTCTCCGATAACGCAACAATCCGCTAGAGCAAAGCAGCACCTTTGGGATACTCTGCAAGACATTGTGAGCCAGGTTAAAATTCAGTCTAATTTCTGCATCTGCCATCCAGATTATAAACCGTTTGAATTGTCGGCTGAGATAGTCACTCGCCTTGAACAAATGCCTTTAGAATTCCAGAATCGGTATCGGAGTCTGCAACTGCGGAGTTTTCTTTACGGAATTTATTATAATGGTTCTATGCGAAGCGCCTTGGCAGCGGATACAGATTCAAATCTTCGGCAACTGGACTTAGAGAATAATACCTTCCTGGGAGTAGATCGAGCTTTTTACAATCGCTTGCACGAAAGCAATAATGGCATCGGCTATTTTGACATGGATTGGTATGTTTTAAGAGAGGAAAATGATGATAGATTGGTTGTGAACAAGAATGGTTTAAAGTTGCATATTGAGCGAGAAGCTCATCTTCAACCATCTCAGCAGAATGCTATTGTTGGTGATTCAGTCGCTATCCGCCTGCCTAAAAATTTGCTGCAAAATGGCTTTTATATGGCTATTGGCAATGGGGGGCAATATAGTCTCAACCATTCAGAGAGTCATCCGGCTATTGTGCGAATTTACTTCAATATAACTCCAGAAGGTTCAGTTGCTATCATGGCGACTCTCACGCGACTGCTGAATGAAATCTCTATTCCGTTCAGTTTCAAGGTTTTGTATAATCCAGGTGACTATGGCTCCTACGACTCAGGGGTGCTTTACTTTGAGAAAAAAAACTATGAAGCTATTCGGTTGGCACTTCAGGCTGTTTATTCCGAAAACCAAGCGCATTTTCAGCCGGAAATCCCGTTATTTACTAAACCACTGGCATGGGGACTAGGTATAGCTGAAGAACCAAACTGCAAATTTACTGATCGAGAAAGCTTTGGCATGAACCGCTGTCAAATTGTGGCTAATAGCTTAGTACAAGCTTGGCAAAACGGAGATGACTCTCCAGAGGCTCGGATGAACGGTATCATTGAAAACTTTTCCCGCTTGGGGATTGACTGGCAGTATGCCTATCTCAATGCCAACTCAGAAGACATCTACATACCGTTGAATTCATATCATTAATATTCTCCATCTCCTGAATGGGATAATAAATTCAGCCGTAATAGTTCGACTTCAGCCCAGGCTAACTCTTGGGCTATTTTTTTGTGTAGTCTTTGCCTCCGCTCTAATAATTATCTTGTCCCTTGTAGAGACGTAGCGTGTTACGTCTCTACAAGGTTGTGTGACTAGACAATCGAAGGCGAAAAAATGAAATTGCTTTCTCTGGTTTACTTGCAACAATTATAGACATAATTTTTAAAATATTTTCCTGAAATATGGGATTCAATATGTCTAGTTTTTACAAAAACACTTATAATCGGTAAAATAAATTACAAACAATATTTACAATAAAGTCTTTTTTAAGAGCGATTTTGACTTGATTTTAGAGTTTAAATGCGTGATTATAGTAATGGGGTTAAGCAATAGAAAGTTTAATTCCTTATCCACTTAATCAACATTAGGAGAAATTGAAAATGGCTAGTATTGCAATCTCTGACTTGCGTCCCACCGGTACAGCTTTGTTCCAAGATGCCGAAAGCTTTCTGAATGAGCTAAACGAGAATGAAGTTGAAAATGTCTTAGGAGGCGGCAGCTTCAAAGTTATATGGACTAGCTTTTGTGTGTCCTGGTAAAAACTCCGTGCGACCTTAGAAAATAAAGAGTTGAACCTGCTTTAACAGGTTTTAGCTTTGAGCCGAAAATTTATTTCCCGGCTATACCAGTTAAATTAGCGGTAACCAGTAGGGGCGCACAGCGGTGCGCCCTATCAAGGTGGGATATTTGATGCCAATATTGTGGTTTTTTTCCAGATACCAATAGATAACAAGAGGTAAGGGCACGACAATGTCGTGCCCCTACATTACACCCCAAATAAAAACGCCTAAGATTCGCCCATAGCAGTCACCACCTCCACCTCCTCAACTTGTCGCTTCAACCACGCCTCAAACAACTCCAAAAGAATCTGATAACGCAGCTTGTCATCCAACTCCGGCTGAATAATCTCCTCAACCTTAATCAAATGCACCCCCTTAGACGTGACAATTGGCTTCAACACCTCCCCTGGCGTCGCCGCAAACACTTTCGCCGAAATCTCTGGTTTCATTTGCTGGCGTTTAACCAATCCTAAATATCCTCCCTTGCGCCGTAATTCTTCCTCCTGAATATACTCCTGAGCAATCTCCGCAAAACTGGTTTCTGCTTCCTGAAGTTCATAAAACAACTCTAGGGCTAAATCTTCATCATCCAAAACCACTTCATACATCACCGCCGCTGCATAGTCTAATTGATGTTCATAAAACCAGGGTTCCACCTTATCACCAAACAAATGCTGGGCTAATTTTCCGGAAAGGACATTGATGTAAACCATCTCTTCAAAATCATCCAGAGAAAGGGCGAATTTTTGCAGCCACGCCCAGGTGTCATCCGCATTGAGCAGTTTATTCATGAACCGCATTTGATCTGCTGCTTGTTGTAATTCGGCGGTTTCGACTTGGATACTGGCTTCAGTCGCCGCTGAGTTAATAACTTTGCGGGTGATAATTCCTTCGATAATTGTGGGAATCTGACAAGCGAGTTTGAGGTGATGCAGGATGTCTTGGTTGGTAATTGTGATGGCTTGTGACATGATTTTTCTCCTAAATAATTAGAGTTTTCTGGGGAGTTTCTTTCTACCCCTATTGTTTTCTTACGTTTCACGGGTTATGGAAAACCTCTCTCCAAACCTCTCTCCTGCAAGGAGAGAGGCTTTCAGACTCGCTGGGGGGTTAGGTTTTATGGCACTAAAGTGCCTACTACGAACGAGCGAACGAGCGAGCGAACATCAAAGTTCTAATCCTCCTTTTTGTAACTTCTTAAATGGGTCAATAATAAAGTCAATAATCTTTCGCCGCCGCACGATTACTTCAGCCGTGGCTGTATCCCCTGGTTTCAAGTCTAAACATTGATTTTTGGTAGCAATACAGGTATGATTTAGCTCAATTTCTAACTCAAAATTGGTCACTTGACCCTGGGCAGTTTCAGTGACTTTAGAGGTGGGCGATTTGCGAATCAGTTTGCCTGCGACTACACCATAATCCTGGAACGGATAGGCATCAAATTTGAGCTTAACTTCCATTCCTTCCTGCAACGCCCCACTTTCAGCCGTGGGCATTTGGGCTTTGAGAATTAAGGTGGAACCCTGGGGTGCAATCTCGGCAATTAATTCTCCGGGTTGTACCACCGCCCCAACTCCTTTATCCGGTAAACCAAAGACAGTACCGCTTTCTGGTGCTTTGAAGACTCGCTGCTTGAGTTCAATGTCTTTGGCGGCAATTTGGCTTTTGCTTTGCTTGATTTCGGTTTGGAGTGTGGTAATCTGAGTTTCTAGGTTCTTGAGTTGTTCCTGTATTTTTATAACTGCTAGTTTGCCGGAATGAACTAGGGTATCATAGCTTTTTTGTTGCTCCTGTAAGCGTAGTTTTGCCTGCTCAATTTCGGCTTGAGTTTGATGGAGAATTCGGTCATAACTGCCTTGTTGTTCTTGGAGCCGTAACCGGGCTTGGGAGATGTCGGATTCGGCTTGAACTAAGCGTTCTGTGTTGACTTTGACCAGGTTTTGTGATTCAGTAAAGCGGTCGGTAGAAATGGCGCCGGCTTCAAAGGCTTTACGGTATCGCTGAACTTTATCTTTTGCCTCAATTAAATTAACTTGGGCTTGATTGTAGGCAGCTTGACTGGAGGCAATGGCTTGTTTTGCCTGGTTCACTTGAGCCAGTTTTTCCGCTTTTTCCAGGGTGTAGGTACTCTCAAGGGCATTAAAGTTTTGTCGGGCTTGTTCAATTTGAGACTGTTTTTCTAGTTCTTGGGATTGGTTCTGCCGCTGCTGGGTATGGAGGGCAAGGTCTAACTGATTTTTGAGGACGGCTAACTGATTTAGGCGATTTTTTTGACCGTCTAATTGACTACGAAGTTGCTCAATTTCTGACCGCACGATGTCGGATTCGAGGGCGAGTAATGTTTGTCCATTTTTGACGCGGTTTCCTTCAGTAACGGGGAGGTTGATAATTGTACCGCCGACAGAGGATTCCAGTTTGACGGTGGGTTCTTTGGGTTCTAATCGCCCTCTAGCACTTCCGGTTTCTTCGACTTCAGTTAACATTGCCCAAGGAAGTGCGATCGCGGCAAACAAAATTAAGAAATATAACAGTCCCCTTGTCCAAACTTGGGGTAAGGTATCCAGCAGTTCTTTTGTTGCATAGGACCAGTCAGAGGGGGGATTTTTTTGGGAAACGCAGAGTTCCGCAGAGGTTGGCGCAGAGGTCAAGAGAGGGGTGGGAGTATGATTGGAGTTCATAATGTAGAGACGTGCTTTTGAAGCGTCTGACGAATAACAAATGACAAATGACAAATGACAAATGACAAATGACAAATTATTCTGTCCGATCCATTTGTTGCTGATTCAGGTAATAATAATGACCGCGTTTTGCCATTAATTGGTGATGCGTGCCACTTTCGACTAAAACCCCTTTATCTAACACGAGAATTAAATCCGCTTTGCGAACTGTGGACAGGCGGTGGGCAATAATTAACGTGGTTCGTCCTTGGAGAATTGTGTTGAAATTGGTCTGAATAATTCGTTCAGATTCAGCGTCTAAATGAGACGTGGCTTCATCTAAAATAAGTAAGCGGGGATTACCTAATAACGCCCGCGCGATCGCGAGTCGTTGTCTTTGTCCTCCTGATAACATTCCACCCCCTTCCCCTATCTGGGTTTCATACCCCATGGGTAGCTTTTTGATGAACTCATCCGCCCCGGCTTGTTGGGCGGCGGTGATGATTTCGTCCAGGGTGGCTGAGGGATGACCAATGCTAATATTCTCCCGGATGGTGCTACCAAATAAGAAGGTATCTTGGTCTACAACCCCGATTTGTTGGCGCAGGGATTGGAGGGATAAACTGGTGATATCTTGCCCATCAATTAACACCTTCCCATCTGTAGTTGGATACAGTCCTAAAATTAATTTAGATATCGTGGTTTTTCCTGAACCACTGCGTCCAACTAGGGCGACGGTTTGACCAGGGTTTACCGTAAAGCTCAAGTTTTCTAGGACATTAATATCGCTTTCGGGGTGATACCGAAACGTCACCTGATCAAACTGAATCTCTCCCTTTAACTCCGGTAAACTTTGCCGCACCGATGCTTGTAAATTTTCTTCCGGTTCGGTATCAATGACATCATTAATTCGCTCAACGGCAATAATCACTTCCTGTAACTGATTCCAGAGTACGGTTAATCGTTCAAAGGGCGTAATTACGTTGCCGATTAACATATTAAATGCCACTAATTGCCCAATCGTCAGTTCATTTTGAATCACTAACGACGCGCCAAACCAGAGTAACCCCGTCGTCACCACCGTTTCTAGAGTTGAGCTAAAAATTTGCAGGCGATTGCTAATAATCTGCCCCGAAAACATCTTTTTCACCGATTGCAGTAGATGTTCCTCCCAGCGCCAACGCACCGTTTGTTCTACCGCCATGGATTTGACGGTGCGAACTCCGGTGAGGGATTCAATTAGATAACTATTTTCCACCGCAAAGGCATTAAATATTTCTCTGGAAATGCGGCGTAGAAACGGAGTGGCAATTAGGGCAAGTAGGACAAAAGGCGGGACGATGACTAATGCCAATAGCGCCATCTTCCAGCTATACCAGAACATTAACCCTAGGTAAACAAAGACTGTGAGTAAGTCTAGTAAAATGGATAGGGCTTCCCCCGTGAGAAAACGCTGAATTTTCTGGTTTTCTTGCACCCGTGACATAATATCCCCCACATAACGAGACTCGAAGAAAGAAAGGGGGAGGCGGAAGGTATGGCGAATAAAGCCGACAATTAGGGCTAAGTTAACCTTATTCGCGGTATGGTCTAATAAATATTGCCGCAATCCGGTCATGGCGACGCGGAACAGACCAAAAATTAGCATCCCTAAACCGACAGCGGTTAAAGTGAGGTTGCTACCTTGGACAACCACTCGGTCTAATAGGAGTTGGGTGAATAAAGGGGTAATTAATCCAAAGATTTGAATCAGCAGTGAAGCAATAAAGACTTCCAGGAGAACAACTCCGTGGGGTTTAACTAATTCAAAGAATTGCCAGAAGGGAGTCGTCGCTGACTCGGTTTCCTGTAATAAAGCGGTGGGTTGTAAGAGGAGAGAATAATTTGTCCAACTGGCGTTAAATTCCTCTGGAGTAAGACCGCGTTGACCAATAGCTGGGTCGGCAACAATAACCTGATTTGCCGTAATTTCATAGACAACGATATAATGATTTCCGTCCCAGTGGACAATTGCTGGAAGCGGTTGTTGGGCAAGTTGGTCTAAACTAGCTTTTACGGGTCGCGTGGAAAAGCCAATACTTTCAGCAGCGGCAGAGAGTCCCCGTAGAGATGCACCATTGCGGTTAACATTGGCGATATCTCTGAGGCGGTTTACACTTAATTTTTTCCCCCAATACCGACCCACCATCACCAAACAAGCCGCCCCACAATCCGAGGCACTTTGTTGGGCATAAAAGGGATAGCGGCGCGTGATCCGCTGCCAGAGATGACCGACTTTCTGGGTGGGGTTTGGAAAGTAGGCTTTGCTGATGGTTTGCTGCCCGTTTGTTAATGCTTCTGGGGTGTCAGTTTCTTCGGGAATGACGGGAGTTACAGCTAAATTATTTCCTGAACTAAACTGAGAATTCCTCACCTTTGCCCGATGATACAAATAGTCTCGAATATGAGGATGGTTTTGTACCAGGGAAAAGAGGAGGGTTGGGGGAATATAGGATAGTTGGAGATGACGGGATGCCCTAGCGGAGTAAGGTTGAAAGGGTTCATCGGGAAAAAAGGTAACTTCGCCAAATGTGTCTCCAGGTTTCAGCGTGGTAATCAGTTCACCGTTAGCGTCAATGAGTCTAACTTTGCCCGTGATAATTAGGTAAAGTCCGGCTTCAGATTGGTTAGATTGCCAAAATTGACCGAGTTGGGGTTCAATGATTTTTATCTGTTTCAGACAATTGCTGAATTGTGATTCACTAAAATCATGTCCGAGACTATCACTAAGGTGTTGACGGGAAATTCGGGGTGGAGTTTGTACCATAATGGGTGTGCACCTCAACTCATGTTAATCGGATTAAATTGCCACACATCCTGGGTTTCAGGGGTATGGCTGGGGGTGAGGTTGCTAATCACAATCCGCTTATCTGAATCCTCCTCTGGATGGGTGGGAGTGTCGGATTGAGGGGGTTTGGGGCGAGTCGAGAGTCCCATTTTTTTCAATAATCGATTAATATGGCGATCGCTCACTTCAATGCCAAATTCTCTAGCCAGGTGTTGGCTTAACTTCTGGGCGGTCCAGTTGCGAAAGGAATAGCCTATGTCGCGGGGACTCTGAGTGACTAATTCTTGTAAGCGTTGCAGATACTCTTCATTCACGGCTTTAGGACGTCCAATGGGATGGGATTGCCAATTATGCGCCTCACCGCTACGGGCAATCAGCATCCAATGTCGGGCGGTGATGGGGGAACAGTTCAACGCCTGACAAATTTGGGCTTGGGTTTTACCCTCGTCGGCTAACAGCATGATTTGCAGGCGCTGGCGATAGTGTTTTGGTAAGTCCTCTTGCAGACTTTTTTGCAGTCGTTTGCGCTGAAAGGGGGTCAGGTATTGACCGCTAGACTTACCCGGAGTGCGGCGTTGACCCAGGTTGGGTGGGAATTGGTGGTTTGACATCTCTATACTTGCATTGGGGATGGGCAGGGATTGGTCACAAGGATTATCCGGTTTTTCACAATGTATAAGTTTGTATAAAATATATATAAATCAGTCCCCGGTTCTCTGTCAAGACCAAAAATGCACACTTTTTCTCCCCCCTCATTCCCCCCTGCGAGGCGCTGACTTTTCACGGGAAGTCTGAAAACCCGCCCCGACAAACGTTGCGCCAGATACCGTGAAAAGTCAGAATTAAGAGAAATATTACTGACTTGGCAACCCAGAAATAAATTTCCTCCCAGTATGAGTTAAGGTGCGTTACGCTACCCTGCGGGAACGCTGCGCGAACGCTAACGCACCCTACAAATAGAGTGCAAATAGAGTGCGATCGCGTGCTTTAATGACAGACTCGACTTAGCGAAGGAAGTATAACGCAGTGATGACAATCGAGTAAACGTACCGTTCACCTTCCGTTCATCTTCTGTTCAACTTCCTGATTCGTAATCACATAACGATAGTGGGTTGAACCCTGAAGAATCACCCGTATTTTATCCTCCTTAAATCGTTCGCTACTGACTTCTATATGTCCAAAACCTGTCTCACTCCACGCCTGAAGCAGGATTGTCTCCAAGCGTTGCAGGAGTTCATCGATATTCGGGGTAGTCGATTGGGATAACATAACTAATGCCTCTGCCATACAAACTGGTGTTGGTAAGTCCAACTGAATCCATTAAACCGAATCGTTCTCCAGAAAAACCCACCGGAAGGTATCAAAAGGTATCATAAAGCTATCAACTTTTATCGTTTCCCAATCAACAGGAACTGAATCTTGATTGTAGAGACGTGTTGACTCCAATGACGGTATGCGCCCTTTCTCGTTCTCTACAATATCGTCAAATAGGTTTCTGTTGGACTGATTGGTAAAGGCTTCAGTGTTTGATTTTGTATGTCTATTTCTAACCCCAACGATTCTAACGGGATCACGCCTAAAAGTGCATCGCCACCGCCGGGTAATTCCAAACACTCGAAGGTTCCTTCCCGACCAAACATTGATAGTTTGGCATCTTGAAAAATTCGGGCTTTGCCAATGCCCATTGCTGTAGCCACGTCTACTTCTTTGAGTATTTTCAATCCGAGTTTGACAATGGCGTCTTGTGGCAAACACAAGGTTGTGGCTCCTGTATCTACCAATACATTTTCCAGTGTGATTGACCGAATTTGTTCGGGGCTAATTGTCCCATCTTCCGCTCTAATTTGGTCGGCTCGATTCACAATCGTCAGAGTTGTGAAAACTTTTCCCATTGGGTGGCTAGTTTTAATTGACATAGTAGCTTTCTCCTTAAAAGTCGGAGTTATTCCGTTTATTATCATAACGTCTTTCTGAATTTAAATAGTGTAGGGTGCGTTAGCGAAGCGTAACGCACCTTTGCCACTATTCATATTCCGTTCATCTTCTGTTCAACTTCCTGATTCGTAATCACATAACGGTAATGGGTTGAACCCTGAAGCACTACACGTATTTTATCCTCCTTAAATCGTTCGCTACTCACTTCTATATGTCCAAAACCTGTCTCACTCCACGCCTGAAGCAGGATTGTCTCCAAGCGTTGCAGGAGTTCATCAATATTCGGGGTAGTAGAATGGGATAACATAACTGATGCCTCTGGGATACAGATTGGTGTTGGCGTGCGATCGCGCTTCGGGTAAAGCGGAAACAAGCGTATAGCCTGGAACTTAGTTCTCACTTTGTATACAAACAGGTATAAATCAGGCAAAGACGGTTTGTCAAGACAATTTATGTAAAGTTATGTGTGGTTTTTGTCCCTACCTGTCTCCAGCCCTCACCCCCAGCCCCTCTCCCAACCCCCCTCGTTCCCCCCTGCAAGGAGGGATGACAAAGGATGCTTCGCTTTTTTTGCACGGGAGAGGGGAGTAAGAGGGCTGACTTAAGCTGGGAGAAGCGCTAAAGCGCTTACTACAAACTCTAAGTGCCATTCGGATTAAGTGTGTAGGGGCGGGTTTCACAACTATCTTTTTGGTTGTACCCAGATGTGACTAAACCCGCCCAGACTCAGGGTTCTAGATTCCCCGATTCATAGTTAAAAAGAACAGAGTAGATCAATCAGGGATGGGGGTAATTCTTCAAAATGCTCTAACAAAAAATCCAGGATTGCCAAATGACGCAAATCAACGGGTTGAGGGGGGCGATACCCTTCACCTCGGTTGAACCAACATTGAACCGTTCCCAGGGAACGGGAACAGATGTGAGAAAGTTGCTCATACGTGACATCCCATTTGGCATAAAACTGCCTTGGCGTCATCCCTAATTCACAGTAACAATAAAGGTCAATGATGTATTGTTCACGCTGAGTAATTGGGCGGGGATTGTGTCGCCCTTGGGGATTGTAGCATCCAGTTGGGCTATGCACTGATAGAGGCTCTAGTTCATGATCAGAATCGGTGGGATAACGGTATTGGTTATCATCATCTTCACCGGGAGAATCGTTGCATGTTGATTGTGTAGGGGCGGGTTTAGGGACAAACACGAATTGTTGTACCCAACCTGGTTGCAAAACCCGCCCTGATTGTTCGGTGAATTCCTCCATTTCTTCACTATGACGCAGAGTATTTAAAGTACCAGCAATGAGTTTACCGTTGAGGCTTGCGGTCAACTGCTGGATCAATAGCTTCGCGATCGCATGGGCTTCTGCATCCGTTAGGTGCATTTGGGATGCATCGAAGTCAATGTCACTGTAGTGCTTGATTAACCAGAGGAGTTGGGTAATGCCTAATTCCGAATCGGCTTGCTGGGTAGTGGTTTCAGCGGGTAGATGTGTCATGGTGTTTTTCTCCTTTAATGTTCAATGCCTTAGTTACTTGTAATAATGTTATAACATTACAGTCAAAACAAAAACCCCTTTGTCTCAAAAAAAGGGATCTCAAGAAAATCAAGTTTATCGAGGTTATAAACTGGGGGGAGGAGCCTATCTATGCAAAAGCGTCGCACTCAAGTAAGCTAAAGCAAAGAAGCAAATTCTGCGATAAGACCATCCCATGAGCATTCAAGTTGAATTTCAAGCTACCGCTCCACCCTTGCGATGGGACGAAGCTGGGGGTATCCGTATCGGTCAGAGCCGAGTAACCCTTGACAGTCTACTTGCTGCCTATCAAATCGGCTCTACTCCCGAAGAAATTGCTCTCCAATACGATGTGCTTAGCCTGTCAGAGATTTATGCAACTATCGCTTACTACCTCACCCATCGCCAGCAGATTGATAACTACTTGGAGCAGCGTCGCCAAAATGCTCAACAGTACAGACAAAAATTGACTCAAGACAATAATTTGGTTAATCTCCGAGAACGTCTCTTGGCTCGTCATCAATCCCAAGTAAGTTGATATCAAATGCGTCTTGTGACTGACGAAAACTTCAACGGAGCCATATTGCGTGGGCTGATCAGGCGTTTGCCTGAGCTGGATGTAGTCCGTGTACAGGATGTCGGGCTGATGCACACTGATGATGCTACTATTCTGGAATGGGCTGCCAACGAGGAGCGCATCTTGCTTACCCATGACGTTGCCACTATTGTCATGTATGCAGGCGATCGCATCAATCAGGGTTTACCAATGCCTGGAGTTGTCGAGGTTATTGCCACGGCTCCCATTGGACAAATCCTTGATGATTTGGAACTCTTTATTTTGTGCAGTCAGCCAGGAGAATACGAAGATCAGATTATTTTCATTCCTTTTTCGTGATCTACTAATTAAAAAGGATTAATTAAAAAGGATAACTTGGTGGGTTACGGCGGATAACTAATTAAATGGTTTATTTTCTTAATTGATTACCGCCTAACCCACCCTACAGCTAACACAGCTAAAATGATGGATTAGATGTGATGATTGAATCGGGCGCAAGTCTTTGCGCCCCTACAGTTTCGGGGCTAATGGTTAATTCATCAAATAAGGTGTGCCACACCCCTACGGGTTACTTATCACTCAACAGCGCTCTGACAATGTAGCGGATTTTGCCAACCCGTATTAGGGGTAATATTGGGGGCTTTGGCGGTGAGAACGATGGTTCCATCGGGTAATGTTATCCAGCCTTGAGCCTCAATTATTGGCGTTGAACTCCTCTGGGTTACGGGTTCAATTTTTGCCGGAGAGTTATCACTACTGGGAGTCAATGGACGTAAATCTTCCCACACGTTATATGTTCCCGTTACTTGGGAAATTGTCGGCGGAACTCCGCCGCGTCCACTGATGATAAAATGACTGGGAGTTTGGTCAGAACGCCCTTGACAGAAATTGACAAATTCGGGTGGGGAAGCTGGGGGAGGTAATTGCAGTAATCCGGTGTCGGGGTCAATTTCTAAAGTGTTGAGTTCCACGACTCCTTGTTCGCCAAATTCGGAACTGGCGGTGATGTCAGAAAGGGGGGTGAGGCGAGGACGAAATTCGAGTCCATAAATTTTGTTGGCGGTAATATCAACTCTCCCCCCATTACCAAAGAATGCATTGGCGGTAATATCGCTATTTTCCCAGGGAAGCCCGACAACAAAGGGTGAATTAATCCGGATATTGCCCCCATTTCCGCCAGCTTGGGCAGTTCCGGCGGTGGTGGAAATTGAACTGTTATGGCGTAGGAGTAGGATGTCGTTAACGTTGAGGGTAATATTGCCACCCTCACTGGAATCCGTTTCAGCGATAATTGCAGCTTGGTTATTCAGACGGATAAAATCAGCCGTAATTTCTGCGTTGCCAGCATTACCTGTCGCATCACTCTCGAAAGTAGGAAGCGCAATATCATCACCAGCATCAAATGAGGGAACATTAGGAACCCTAGAATCTGCAGCTGTACCAGTGGCAACGGTGATTTTTGCCCCATCTCGGATATTCAAATTTTGGGTGTGATTAATGGTTAGGTTTCCCGCATCTCCATCCCCAAATGCCTGAGCATATAAACCACTGGCAAATCCATCTGGTGAAATACCAGTAAGTTCGATAGATTCAGAGGCGTTTACCGTTAAATTTCCCCCTTGACCTTCTCTAAATGTTGAAGACGATACTACTGCACCATCGCGAATGACTAAACGTCTGGTATTAATCGTCAAGTTTCCCGCATCTCCTGTGCCAATCGTATCAGTAGATAAACCACTGGGAAACCCATCTGGTGCAGTACCCATCAGTTCTACCGATTCAAAAGCATTGACGGTTAGATTTCCACCTTGACCGGGACCAGCCGTAGAAGCACCAATGACGGCTCCATCTCGAACAACTAATCGTTTTGTTTCAATGGTTAAATTTCTAGCTGGTTGATTTCCAGCATTTGATGTCGATAAGGCAGTGAGAATTTGACCATCGGGGGAAGTCCCACTCAGTTCAACAGACTCAGATGTAATTACGGTTAAATTACCTCCCACCCCATTTGTCAACGTACCTGTTAACACTCGCGCACCATTGGTTAAGGAAAGTGACCGAGCGGTGATGTTAATATCACCACTTTGTTTGCTGGAAGTATCACCAAGGTCTTCGATTGAACCAAAGGCATCGCTACGGATAATGTGAGTCCCATCAACGGCAATCGTTCCGGTCTGGCTGGTCAAATCAATATTACCGCTGATTCCATAACTAGAGGCACTAATTTCCCCTGCTTTAATATCATTATTTGCAGTCAGAGAAATTGCTCCGCCACGATTAAATGAGAAGGAATCGAGTTTCCCAGCGGTAGTATCAATTACACCACCACTTTCCAGCGTAATAGTTCCGCCATTTGTTTTAATTAAGCCGTTGATTGTGATATTACTACTTGCATCTAAAATGATGGGTCCCCCTGGAGTGGAAAGATTTTCTGCTGTAATGGTTCCAGGTGATTCTTCTGTAGAAGAGGTGACTATTGGCTGTACTGAAACTCTCACATTATCTAGTCCCCAGCTTTCATCATAATACTCTTCTGTCAGGCTGGCAGAAAAGTTCAGTTCAAGGGAATTATCTGTATGGGTAAACCTCCGGATAAAGTGATAGACTGAATCCATCGGCGTTGTTTCAGTATCTTCTTGAAATAAGAATTCGTATCCGAGAGAATTTTTATCCTCAATAGCTCCTTGGCGGGCTGGATTATTGATAATATTTGCCGGATTATATTCATCGGGGTGTGACTGTGTCTGAGGGTATCCTGGTTGGTTTCCCCGAGGAAAGTCCTGGTTGCTGAAAGTTGTATTGATAACTGTTTGACCCCCCTCCACACTCAACTCCCAAATATCGGGTCCGAATGTTGTAGAATTACCATCCCATGAGTTGATGATAAAAAGCTCGAACGATACTGTCGCTTGGTTGTGTGGAGGTAGACTATTAAGTGTCAAAGTCGCCGCCTCGTGTTGGCTAAATTGCCCCAAAAATATACGGTTTCCTTTCGGGGTGATATCCTTTGATGTATTTGACCATACATCAGGAATGTCTCCTTCAAAATCATCCCAATAAACAGGAATCAATGTCGTTGGCGGATGTTTTAACTCATCTACCCCCGCTCTTAAAATTAAGGCTGGACTATTTATCAACGTATCGACATCTGGATCGTTCGGATAGTCTTCAGATTTCAATGTCGTATCTTCACCCGTAATCCGAATATTTCCTGTGGCAATACTTCCTCTTGCCTCAACCTTCAGCGAAACTCCTGTATAATCCCCCAAAACCACATCCCCTTCGGAACTAATAATCGGGTCATATAAACTGATAAAATTCCCCGGTTCTCCCGCTAAATTCAGAATCGCAAACTGACCCCCACTGGCAAAATGAGCATCCCCTGAAATGACCCCATCACTAACTAAACTCAAAGCCCCACCACTCTGAAACGGGGTTCCTGGATGATTCAATGCCAGAATATCAATGCTTTGATTTCCTTGAATATAAAGATTCCCACCTGCATGGGCAATAAACGGATTTTCTACACTATCCCGCACCCACACTGTATCCCCCGCCAATAGGATTAAATCTCCAGCCGTGACTAACTGACTCTCCTCTAAAATTAAGTTATTATTCGCCAATAAAACAGCCGACTGCGCCAATCCATCCCGCACGATTGCATCCCCATTTACGGCGGCTATCTCCAAATGTCCGGCGGGGGCGGCTAATTGTCCTAAACTGGTAATTGTTCCGCCCACTAAGGTTAAATTTTTACCGACTTGTAAACTCCCAGAATTCGTAATCGCGGCTGAATTCTGATTTCCATATTGCAAACCCAAGGGAACATTAATGGTTAACAATGGCGGTGCTTCTGGATTAGTCGCACTAAAGATAGTGCCATTCTCAAATACCACCCCATTGGCGGTACTCCCGATAAAGGAACCCCGGATATCTAATTGAGCATTTTCGCCAAAGAGAATTCCATTGGGATTGATCAAAAATAAATCAGCCGCACCATTGACGCCTAATGTCCCCAAAATGTCCGAGGGATCAGTTCCAGTTACCCGACTAAAAATGGCTTCAATTCCGTCAGGGTTGGCAAAATAAACCCGTTGTCCTTGATTAATATTAAACTCTAAAAAGCTATGAAATAATGCCGAACCTCGGCTAGCGCCATCTTGAATTAAATCGGCGGTTACTCCATCGATAACCACCCCATCGGGTAGGATTGAGGAACCTTCAGCGCCTAATGTGGAATCGGGTGTAATCTGGGCGAGGACAGGGTTACAGGGGATGAAGAGGAATAGTGCGATCGCGCCCCCATATCCTATACACTTTAAGCCTTGCTTGATGGTCAACATAGCACCCTCTTAGATTTGAGATTTAGGTCATTCCCAAACTGATATTTATTTTATTGTGTTTTGTGTCCTGTGTCCTGTAATCCTGTAACCCTGTAATTCTGTAATCTTGTAACCCTGTAACCCTGTAGGGGCACCATCCTTGCGCCCCGCTATCGTTAGGGGGAAAGGCATTAATTTTATCGACTCGCCCTCTTGGTTGGTTCACCTATTGCAAACGATAACTCGGTGGGTTACGGCGGATAACTAATTAAATGGTTTGTTTTGTCAATTGATTACCGCCTAACCCACCCTACGGGTTACGGGTGATTGGGGTCTATAGGACGGCACATTTTCCCATTATATAAAATTACCTAAAATTCCCGCCAAAGTCAAGCACTACTTCTATTTTTTTAGCCGTGATTCTTCTTCTGATCTGCCATGAAAAGCTGAACCTTGGTAGGATTGAGGAACCTTCAGCGCCTAATGTGGAATCGGGTGTAATCTGGGCGAGAACTGAGTTACAGGGGATGAAGAGGAATAGTGCGATCGCGCTTCCATATCCTATATGCTTTAAGCTTTGATTGATGGTCAACATAGCACCCTCTAGATGTGAGATTTAGATCATTCCCAACCTGATATTTATTTTATTGGTTTTGTCGTCCTGTGTCCTGTAAACCTGTAAACCTGTAAACCTGTAAACCTGTAACCCTGTAAACCTGTAACCCTGTAACCCTGTAACCCTGTAAACCTGTAATTCTGTAGGGGCGAGTCGCTGCACTATCGTTACGGGGAAAGGCATTAATTTTATCGACTCGCCCCGCTATCGTTACGGGGAAAGGCATTAATTTTATCGACTCGCCCCGCTATCGTTACGGGGAAATCCATTAATTTTATCGACTCGCCTTCTTCGTTGGTTCACCTGTTGCCAACGATAACTCGGTGGGTTACGGCGGATAACTAATTAAATGGTTTGTTTTATTTCTTGAGTACCGCCTAACCCACCCTACAGGTTAAGGTGAACAAGGGTCTATAGGACGGCACATTTTCCCATGGTATAATAATACCTAAAATCCGAAATAAAGTCAACCCCCGACCTATACCCAGAACCCCAAAAATTATCACCCTATTTTAAGGAACCTTTCGGTATAAAGCACTGTGAGGTAACACCCGCAGTACCTCAGTCAACGTAGTAATTCCCTGGGTCACCTTTTCAATCGCCGCCATCCGAAACGAATCAAAATTAACTTCCTCCAAATACTGATGTAACTGCGTCATACTGCCCTCATAAATTAACTGCCGCACCCGATCATCAACATTTAACAGTTCCACAATCGCTTCCCGTCCTAAATACCCCGAATTAAAGCACTTAGAACAGCCCTTTCCTTGACGCCAAGCTTGAGAATTCGCCTCTTCCCTAGATATCCCTAATTTGCGTAAATCATTGTCCGTAGGATTGTAGGGTTCAGCACAGTGGGGGCATACTTTCCGGACTAACCGCTGTGCCACAATCCCTAATAACGCATCACTAACTAAACCCGGATCAGGTCCAATATCTTTCAGCCGGGGAATCGCACTCACCGCATCATTGGTGTGCAACGTGGTTAACACCAAATGTCCCGTTAATGCCGCACGAATTGCTGTTTCCGCCGTTTCATTATCCCGAATTTCGCCCACCATAATAATATCCGGATCTTGGCGTAAAATCGCCCGTAACCCCGCCGCTAAAGTCATCCCCGCCGCTTCATGAACTTGGGTTTGAGTAATCCGGGGCAACACATATTCTACCGGATCTTCTACCGTCACCACATTCACATGTTCAGTCGCCACAGATTGCAGGGAATTATACAGTGTACTGGTTTTCCCCGAACCCGTGGGACCCGTTAAAATAACAATTCCTTGGGGTTGTTCTAACCAATTCTTATAGATACTCAATTTCTTCGCGGAAAATCCCAAATCGGCTAAACCCGAAAAAGGATTGCGTCGGGGAAGTAAACGAATTACCACTTTTTCTCCCCCCACACAGGGAAGGGTACTCACCCGCATATCCAAGCCCAAATCGGTTTCGTCACCCGCCGTATAATTTTCGCCAATTCGCCCATCCTGGGGGCGGCGACTTTCGGCAATATCCATATTGGACATTACTTTCAGGGCGACAACACAAGGGCGACTAATCTCAGGGGGTAGGGTGGTAATATCCCGGAGAATCCCATCAATCCGATACCGCACTCGCAATCCTTCCAGTGAGGGTTCCAGGTGAATATCACTGGCGCGGTTGCGGAGGGCACCGGAGATAATCGTTTTAATCCTGGCAATCTGGTTATCGGCTTTCTTGAGATAAAGTTCGGTGGTTTCAGTAATGTCTTCGGGTTCAGATTCCCCCGTAATCGGATTAACCGGAGACGTAGACGTGATAGTATTACCGTTATAGGTTTGACTCAGATGCCAAGTGCGATAACTTTTGCGGGCTATAGGAACAATCTTAATCTCAGTTAGGGTGCGATCGCACAAATTCTGAATCGCTTCTGGTGTGAGGGAAATCGGACATCCCAAATAGTAACAACCGCGCCAAAGTAACAGGGGAATCACCGGGGGTAAATCTTGGCGATTAGACAGTTGGCGAAAGAAGCGGGTACTCACTTCAGTATCAAGTTGATCCAGGTTGAGAATTCCGCGATTATCGACTAAGAGTTTGAGAGCAAATTCACAGCTAATTTCTCGGTTCACCAATTTCTGCCAAGCCGTCTTTTGGCTAGGCATTAAAGGAGTGATGGTCATAATTTTTTCCTAATTTTTTATGTTTACAAAACTTTACGGTTCTTTCAGGATAATAGAATTGCCTTTTGATTGTCAAACATTATCCTTGTTTACCCTGTTGGGTGGGGATTGTCGGGGCGCACAGACCTGCGCCCTTTCCCTGACCTGTGCTATTCTGTATTCTTGGTTGAATTGAACGGTTACAATTTTTACGGAAGATCATTGTGAGTCTTGCCGTAACGGATTGGCTTCCTGCGCTTCTGTTGAAGGAATAAGCCATCGATTTTCTTGGGCTTGTTCAGGCGTTAAACAAACCAAACTTGCCTCCTTCTCTCGACAAATGTTCCCATTTAACAAATAGGGTTTACTCCAGATTTGCCAATTCGGTGTAGCCAGAATCGAGGAAACCGATTGTTCAAAACGTGATTCTGAGGATATTGGCTGATAACCTCCACCCGCTTGTACCTTCGACACCAATAAACCCAAAAACAACAGTTCAAACAAAAACAGATTGCCCAAAACTATTGTCTTTTTAGCCAAAAATATATTCATGATTTTTATTCCTGATGTCATGGTAATTATTGCCAATAGGTACAGGTTTGCAGAGGGCGCACGTCAGTCATTGGTGTCAACTTAAGGTAAAGAGATCGAGCGAACGGGGGGTGTAGGGGCGGGTTTTACAGATAACATGGGAAAACCAAACTGATAACTTGAATAAACCCGCCCTTCTCCTATAGCAGAGGGAGCAGAAACCCCATAGCTGAAAACTAGAATGGGTAAGGGTTATGGCTTAAGTTGACACGGGCGCACGTCAGTGCGCCCCTACAGAATGGGTGTTGCACTAAACGGAGAAGCGCTATAGGTAATGAGCTGGGGTTAACAATATTTTTGACAAGTCAACCCCAAGCTAAATCATTATGGCGACTCCTTAATTTAAGGTTGATTCCAGATTAGTTAGTGCGCCAACGTTGATTTGGATTATTGCGATTACATTCCCACAAATGAACCCGCCCATAGTTTTGGCGATTGGGCATATCGAGACAGAGGTTAGTATTAGTCCGTTTGATTTGTAAATAGCCACCACCCAAATCCGTCAACGTCCAGTTTTGGTCTGGATCACTACCGCGACAGGGCCAAACATTGACTCGTGCGCCATTATAGAGATAATGAGCATTGAGACATTTACCAGTGGATTTGTTCTTTAACAACGTTCCCCAATTTCCGCGTAACCGTTCAAAATGTTGGTCTGGATCACGATCATTGCGTCGCCATGATGACATAATTGGATTGTCATCAATACGATAAAAGTAATTGTTCGTATTCAGGGCGTAGTTACCAATAGAGTAGGTTTTGTATTCACTAGGAGGATTGGAGGTGTTTCCGCGAACCCAGTAAGAAACCGTACTCGTATTTTTCGGATAGGGATAGTACCAATTTTTACTGAAATTGTTGCAATTATACGAAACGCCATGACCCCCAAAGTTAGTATTATCGACAAGAATTTGCCATTTGTCTCCTCGATTGCGAAATTGACTAATTACTCCAACATGACCATATCTTGGATGTACCCGATTATACCGGGAAAACCCAGGTTGGAAAATCGCAATAGCACCAACTTGTGGCTGTGAAACTCGCCGAAAGCCACGGGCAGCTAGTGCTGGTTCCATGTCTTTTGCATTTCCAACGGCACCGCGAAGCCCGAAGCGTCTTTTGACATACTCTACACACTGGCAGTGTTCAGCAGCTTGACTAGGGGCAGCGGAGAGCAGTATGCTTGCACCTAATCCACTTAAGGCGAAAATCGATGTTGCTGCGATCGCAGAAATGAAACGTTTAGTCTTCATAATTCTTGTCCTGCAATGAAAATTTGCCTCGAAACAAGCAAAAAGCCGGAGAAGCGGATCACTTAAATCCACTTCACCGGCTTCGTGAGACTCACACCCATCAAATGCCTGGTGTATCTAACAAATATTGACTGATTTGTCCTTCTATCTCAGCAGTACCAGTCCTCTCAACTGTGCGACACGACATGAGACAATCCTCAAAACTTTTCGCTAAACCTTACATCATTCGCTACTCACTTCTATATATATGTTCAAAACCTCTCTCACTCAACGCCTGAAGCAGGATTGCCTCATTCGTATGGTTCCGAATTTTCTCACTTTGTATATAAATAGGTATAATTCAGGGCAAGAGTATTTGTCAAGGCGATTTATGTAAAGTTATGTGTTTTTTTGCCCCTACCGACTTACTTACTGCTAAACCAACCGAGTTCATCGCCATAAACCATCAAACATGAACCCGGTGACTGTGCCAATATCCTTTCTGAAAAAATAACTCTCTCCTCGGTCAGATGCGTCGATTGACCGTTTCCTGTAGTCTACTGTGTAAGCTTTTCGACTATAGTCTCATTTATTAACATTTTGCATAGAAATCTTGACATTAATTCGTAAAGTTAACTAAGGTAGCAGTCGGACAGGTTTATTGAAACGCTTTACAGTTAGGTAACTACACCAACTTCAGTTCCTTAGCAAGAGTCAGAAGAACAGCAGTAAGGGCTGAAGGATAAAGCGGTATGACAGTAAGGGGCACCTGCGACTGTTTTAGAAGCTAAAGCTAAAGGACGTGTTGATCATGCTGCCATTGCCAGAGGAAGGTCGGAGACGAGTTCAAATCGAGGGTGTGTTGCCCCAAGTTGATGGGGGTCGTTTTGCCATCAAGCGGACGGTTGGGGAACGAGTCCATGTGGAAGTGGATATGTTCTGTGACAGTCATGATGCTGTATCGGGTGTCATTTTATACCGTCCCCAGAAGTCGCAAACCTGGTTTGAGGTTCCCCTGTCGCCAACGGTGAACGATAGCTGGCAGGGAGAGTTTACTGTATCAGAGATGGGGGATTATGTCTATACCATTATGGGCTGGGCTGACCATTTTAAATCCTGGCAACGGGACATGGTCAAGAAATTGGCAGCCGAACAGGATGTGTCCGTTGACTTACTGATTGGGGCAAACCTAGTTGAAGAGGCGGGAAAACGTGCCAGTGGGGATGATGCGGCACAGTTAAAAACCTGGGTAGCGACGCTGCGATCGCAAGATGTCGCTCAACCAATTTTAGGCGATAAAGCCATTTCCCCGGAACTAGCCACCCTAATGGCAAAATACCCCGATCGCAAATTTGCCAGCACCTACCACAAAGAACTGAAAATTATCGTAGACCGAGAACGGGCAAAGTTTAGCACCTGGTACGAAATGTTTCCCCGTTCCGGTGGTGAACCGGGCAAACACGGCACATTCAAAGATGCCCAAGCCCGCTTACCCTATATTGCCAGTATGGGGTTTGATGTTCTTTATTTGCCCCCCATTCACCCCATTGGCAAACAATATCGCAAAGGCAAAAATAACACCAATGTCGCCGAACCCGATGATGTGGGTGTACCCTGGGGTATTGGTGCAGCAGAAGGCGGACACAAGGCGGTTCATCCCCAGTTAGGCACCCTGGCTGACTTTGAAGAGTTTGTCGCCAAAGCCGCCGAACATGGACTGGA
Organism: Coleofasciculus sp. F4-SAH-05; assembly: GCF_040222985.1. Taxonomy (NCBI): domain Bacteria; kingdom Bacillati; phylum Cyanobacteriota; class Cyanophyceae; order Coleofasciculales; family Coleofasciculaceae; genus Coleofasciculus; species Coleofasciculus sp. F4-SAH-05. The sequence continues at coordinate 6,628 of NZ_JAVKBY010000078.1, read as the reverse complement.
AATTGCCTTAGACTTAGCCTTCCAATGTTCCCCAGATCACCCCTACGTCAAAGAGAACCCTCAATGGTTCCGTAGCCGCCCTGATGGAACCATTCAATACGCCGAGAATCCGCCGAAAAAATATCAAGATATTTATCCGATTGACTTTGAAACCCCAGACTGGCAAAATCTGTGGCAAGAACTGCGGAGTGTCATGCTCTTTTGGATTGAAAAAGGCGTGCGGATTTTCCGAGTCGATAACCCCCACACCAAGGCATTCAATTTTTGGGAATGGGTGATTGCGGATTTGAGACAAACCTATCCCGACTTAATTTACCTCTCGGAATCCTTTACCCGTCCCAAGGTGATGTATCGCCTCGCCAAGCTAGGATTTACCCAATCCTATACCTATTTCACTTGGCGTAATAGTAAGTGGGAAATGACCCAATATCTCACCGAACTCACCCAAACCCCGGCTTATGACATCTTTCGCCCTAACTTTTGGCCCAATACCCCGGATATTTTGCATGAGTTTATTCAGCATGGAGGACGCCCTGCCTGTCTTATTCGCTTAGTCCTAGCAGCAACCTTAACGGCAAACTATGGGATTTATGGACCCGCGTTTGAAGTGTGCGAAAATCGGGCGCTAAAACCCGGTAGCGAAGAGTATTTAAACTCGGAGAAATATCAGATTCGGGAATGGGATTTAGATAGTCCTTATACAATCAAAGACTTGATTGCCCGGGTCAATCACGCTCGTCGGGAACACCCCGCATTGCAAAGTAATGGCAGTTTGCAGTTTCATCACACTGATAATAACCAGATTATTTGTTACAGCAAACAGACTGATGATTGCAAGGATGTGATGCTAATGGTGGTCAGTTTTGACCCTCAATGGATGCAAGCGGGGTTCATTGACTTGCCCTTAGAATCCTTAGGGATTGACCCCTATCGGGAATACTATCTCCATGATCTACTCAGTGATACCCACTACACCTGGTTTGGCGGACATAACTATGTCGAACTCAATCCTCAGGATATTCCAGCCCATGTTTTCTGGGTAAGGCAATAGAGGGATGGGGGAGATGGGGGAGATGGGGGAGAAATGTAGAGACGTGCCATGGCACATCTGGAAGACGAGGAAAAAGGGAAGAATTATGACAGTTGTAGGGGCGGGTTTTACCACTAACATTTGGTTTTCACCCTGATATCTCTAAACCCGCCCCTATAGAGTGCAAGTCGTCTTCAACAAATGACCAATGACAAATGACCAATGACAAATGACCAATGACCAATGACCAATGACCAATGACCAATGACCAATGACAAATGACGAATCAACCAGGAACAACTACCAAAGAACCAATGCTTAACTCGATCTTAAAAGATGATCCGTTATGGTTTAAAGATGCCATCATCTATGAAGTGCCAATTCGTGCCTTTGCCGATAGCAATAGCGATGGAGTTGGTGACTTGCGCGGATTGACATCGAAGCTGGATTATTTGCGGGATTTAGGGGTCACCGCCATCTGGACATTACCCTTTTTCCCCTCTCCGCTGAAAGATGATGGCTACGATATTGCCGAATATAAAAAAATTAATCCCATTTTCGGCACAATCGAAGACTTGCGAGAGCTGTTAGAGGCGGCGCATCAACGGGGGATACGGGTAATTATTGAGTTAATTGTTAACCATACCTCCGATCAGCACCCCTGGTTTCAACGCGCTCGCAAAGCCCCCAAGGGAAGCAATGAACGGGATTTTTATGTTTGGAGTGACAACCCGGAAAAATATAAAGATGCCCGGATTATTTTCCAGGATTTTGAACATTCTAACTGGGCGTGGGACCCGTTAGCGAAAGCCTATTACTGGCATCGCTTCTACTCCCATCAACCTGACCTCAATTACGAAAATCCGGAAGTAGGTAAAGCCATTTTGGAGGTTGTGGATATATGGTTAGGGATGGGGGTGGATGGACTGCGGATGGACGCTGTGCCGTATCTGTATGAACAAGAAGGCACAAGCTGTGAGAATTTAGCCGCAACCCATGCGTTCTTAAAACAGTTACGCACCCATGTTGATGCCAAGTTCCCCAATCGGATGCTGTTGGCTGAGGCGAATCAGTGGCCCGAAGATGCGGCGGCGTATTATGGGCAGGGGGATGAGTGCCACATGAATTTCCATTTTCCCCTAATGCCACGCCTGTTCATGTCCTTAAAGATGGAGGATAATTTCCCCATCATTGATATTCTCAACCAGACGCCGCAAATTCCCAATAACTGTCAATGGGCATTGTTCCTACGAAATCATGACGAATTGACCCTAGAAATGGTCAGCGATGAAGACCGGGACTACATGTATAAAGTGTATGCAGAAGACCCGCAGGCACGGCTTAATTTAGGGATTCGTCGCCGCCTCGCACCACTGATGGGGAATAATCGCGACCAAATTCAATTGATGAATGGGTTGCTGTTGTCTCTTCCGGGTACGCCAGTCTTGTACTACGGAGATGAGATTGGTATGGGCGATAATATTTATCTGGGCGATCGCAACGGGGTACGTACACCGATGCAATGGAGTGCGGATCGCAATGCTGGCTTCTCGCGCACGAATCCGCAAAAACTCTATGCTCCGCCGATTGTTGACCCAGAATATCACTACGAAGCGATTAATGTGGAAGCGCAGCAGGGGAATCCCAATTCCCTGTGGTGGTGGATGAAGCGATTAATTGCCACTCGCCAGCGTTTCCAAGCCTTTGGGCGGGGGACGTTTGAGTTTCTCCATCCCGATAACCGTAAGGTTTTGGCATTTACCCGTACTTATGCGGGGGAACATATCTTAGTGGTTGCCAACTTGTCGCGATTTGTGCAAACCGTGGAATTGGATCTCTCGGCATTCCAAGGGATGGTGCCAGTGGAGATATTTGGACGTACCCAATTCCCAGCGATTGGTTCTGCATCCTATTTCCTCAGCCTTACCCCCCATAGCTTCTACTGGTTTACCCTCCAGTTGCAAGACACTCTAGCAGAAACCCCCAGTTCCCAAGTTCAACCGCCGACACTGAGGGTGAGTGGCAAATGGCAAACGGTATTTTCTCAACCGATATTAAAGACCACCTTGGAGTCGATTTTGCCCAACTATCTCTATACTTGTCGCTGGTTTGGGGGTAAGGCAAGGACAGTGCAATCGGCAGAGATTGTGGAAGCCATTCCCGTCTCCTATAAACAAACCGAGGCGGAGTTAATTTTTATCAAACTCGAATACACTGAGGGTATCCCAGAAACCTACATTCTGCCCTTAGCTTACGCGCCAGGAACGGAACTGGGTGGCGATGGGTCGAACATTCAGGCAAATCAAGTCATCGCCTATCTCCAGGTTGAGGGACATGAAGAGGTGGGCTTATTATTCGATGCGGTAGCTGAACCGGACTTTTTAGCCTTCCCCTTAGATGCCGTTCGTAACAAGCATCGCTGTAAAGGAAAGGCGGGAACCTTAGTGGCTACAGCAACAGACGCCCTGGCTGAACTGATGCAGGAGGCGACTCACCTAGAGCCGCATCTCCTCAGAGGCGAACAAAGTAATACTTCAATCGTGTATGGCGATCGCTTTATTTTAAAGCTGTTCCGCAAGGTTGAGGAAGGAATTAACCCAGACTTAGAAATTGGGCGTTTCCTCACCGAGAAAAAAGTCACCGAACATTTTGTTCCCGTGGCGGGGGCGTTGGAGTATCGTGGTGCCAACTCAGATACAATCACCATCGGCGCTTTGCAAGCATTTGTTCCCAATACCACCAATGCTTGGTCCTATACCTTAGATTCCCTGCGCGGCTATTTTGAGCAAGTGATGGTATTGCCTGGATCAGATTTACAGGATAAGGATCTCCTCTTACCTTCGGCTGTCGAGTCGCTGGATAGAACCGATCCGCCCTTTGGCTACAATCTGATTGTTCCCTATTTGGATACAACCCAACTGTTGGCAAAGCGAACCGCTCAATTGCATATTGCGTTGTCCTCAGATACGGAGAATCCTAACTTTGCCCCGGAACCGTTTACCTCGTTCTATCAACGGTCTGTGTATCAGTATATGCGGAACCTGACGGGTCAGGTTTTACTGCTACTGAAAAAACGGATCGAGGTATTACCGGAGGAAACTCAGCCTTTAGCCCAAACCATTCTCAACCGCCAAGAGCAGATTTTAGGACGCTTTAAAGCCATAGTCAATCTGCAAATTACGGCGATGCGGACTCGTTGTCATGGGGATTTCCATTTAGGACAAGTCTTATATACGGGGAAAGACTTAATTATCATTGACTTTGAGGGAGAACCCGCCCGTCCATTAAGTGAACGGCGGATGAAGCGATCGCCTCTGCGAGATGTGGCGGGAATGCTGCAATCGTTCCACTATGCGGTGACTCTGGGTTTACGCAATGAAATTGACAGTGGTATGATTCGCCCGGATAATCTATCGGTGATGGAACAATGGTCCGGGTTCTGGTATTCCTGGGTGAGTGATACGTTCCTGAAAACCTATCTGGCGACAAGTGCAGGGCGTTCATTTATTCCCCAAACCTCTCAGGAGTTGCAGGTGTTGTTGGATGCTTATCTGTTTGAGAAGTCGATTTATGAGTTAGGCTATGAACTCAATAATCGACCCAAGTGGGTAGATATTCCCTTACAGCGCATTCTCCAGTTGCTGGAGTCAGTACCAATGTCTGGGGAACAGATGAGTTTCCAAACACCGCCGATGAGGTAGTAGAGACGTAACCGTGGAACGTCTGGGAGCAGGGAGAGCAGCTGACTGGTCACGGCATTGATACTTCACTGTGTTAGTCGGATATGAGGCGTAATCCTTTATAACCGTTGAGGAAACCGGGCGCGTTTGTAACGGTTCACTTTCACGCTTATCTTTTCGGTTGCACCCAAATCTGACTAAACCTGCCCCGACTTTCGTCAGTTTAGAGACTTCTGGTGAAAAGTCCGAACTCAAACTGCCCTGGATGCAGCACGATGTAATCATCGGTTTATGTGAATTTTTATATCAAGTAGCTAGACATTTTTTTGTTACTAATGTTAAGGTTATCCATGTCAACCGCAAACCAACTTAACCGGCAAACGTTAGGAATGAAGTTGGCTTTTCTGTAAATCACTCAAGTTCACCAGTTTAATTGACCATGAAAAAACTTTTCTCAATTTTCCGATTAACTGTTGTTTCACTGTTGGCTACGGCTTGTTTCTTTGGCGGATTCACTAAAGCTGCTTGGGCATTGGGCGACTTTAGCCAAAGCTGTTACGGTGCTAATGTTAGTGGTTCCACTCTCTCGGCAGTTTGTCGAACAATGTCGGGCAGCTATAAGGACACCTCTATCGAGTTGAACCCAGTTATTGAGAATGTTGATGGACAACTTACTTGGCAACCGTCTAACTTTATTCAAACCTGTCGGTACACTAGCTTAGTGACTCCGAGTCTAATGTTTGCTGAATGCAAGACACGGGATCAGCGTTGGGTTGCCACGGACATTGACCTAGATCAACACATTGCCAATATTGATGGCACTTTAAAGTATGAGTAATGGTGTTAATGTGTACCGTTTACAGGTTGTTTGACCTTTCATTGGTATAAGAACAATACTTTTTGGGACGGTTTGAAGTACCGTCCCTTTATTTTTATCGTAGGTTGTCTTTGTGGTAAGATTCAACCATATTAAATATATTTAGGCTTAAATGGGGGAAGTATGAAATTTATCAGTCCCAAGGTAGATTATGCCTTTTTATAGAATTGCCTAAATTCAAGAAAACCCTGTCAGAATTAAATAGTTTAAGCGATAAATGGATTTATTTTATTAAAGAAGCTGCAACCTTGGATGCCATACCCGATAATTTAAGAGAAGTCCGTGAGATAGAACTGGCTTTAAATATTGCCAACCAAGCCAAAATGACGGTAGAAGAGTTAGACGTGGTTGATCGCCGAGGAATAATGTTACAAGATGAGAAAGGGCGGATAACTTATGCCAAAGAAGAAGGCAAAGAAGAAGGCAAACTCACGGAAGCGATCGCGTTAATCCTGCGTCAACTCAAAAAGCGTTTTGGCGAGATTAATATCGCGATAACCAGCCAAATTGAAGCGTTATCGATTGAAGAGTTAGAACGTTTAGGAGAAGATTTTTTAGACTTTAACCGTTTAGCCGATTTGGAACATTGGCTGGAAGAGCGATCGCGCTGTAATTGAGCCTGGTTAACCTAACTCAATTTAAATTAAAATACTTTACAATGACTCACTCTATCAACCGCTACAGGCTAAGAACCTGAAAGGAAATAGTCAATCGTCGATAGCCGTTTTTCCGTTTCGGGCATCCTCAGTATTTTTACTTATTGACAAATAATACTTTATTCACTTTTTTAGACACGTTTTTTAATAAGTTTTATATATTAATTTCTAGAAATTTATAAATTCCTTAAATCAGCGAAAGAGTAAGAAACGTAAAGCGTTACACTAGCAAAGGTGCATTAAATCTTGAACGAAAGTTGAGCGCAGTCCCTATCTAGAATCTTTGATTTAGATGGGGTTAGCGAAACAAAATAGCTTGTTAAGTGCCCAATAATACTATACAATAGTATCAGGTACGGCGGCAGTTTGTTAACTTGTTCGGCAC
>NZ_JAVKBY010000077.1:0-3435 GCF_040222985.1 Coleofasciculus sp. F4-SAH-05 | reverse complement strand
CAAAAGACACTCGTTCTTTATTAGATGGATAATTCTACAGCAAGCAGGCAGAAAGCTGAATAGAAAAAGCTTGTAGAGACGTGCCATGGCACGTCTGGGGAGGTGGGGAAGCGAGTTGAAACAGTTCATAACAGCAAACTGCCACCGCCTGAGCTAAATTTAACGAGGGATACTCTGGATTGGCGGGAATACAGACAAATCGCTGGGCATAGTTGAGTTCCTCATTGCTCAACCCCCGATCTTCGGGTCCAAAAATCAGGGCAGAGGTGATATCATCCGCCAATAACCAGTTTAATGCCGAGCGTGGTGGTTCTAGAGTGGTCGGTAAATGACGAGTACGAGCAGTGGTTGCGATCGCACGTTGACATCCCTGTAACGCCTCAGGTAACATTGCCACCTGTTGGGCTGATTCTAAAACATCGACACCATGAACTGCCATCTGCCGCGCTTCTGATGCCCTTGGATTACAATGGGGATTGACCAGCCATAACTGGTTCAAGCCCATATTTTTCATCACCCGGGCAACTGATCCGATGTTCAAAGCACCTGCGGGTTCAACTAAGATAATTCGTATATTCGTTAATGTCATGCCTTGTCTAGGTGTCTATTTTTGGCTAATTTACTGCCTTTTGTCTCATTTTCGGATATTGTCCTCCACAAAACCATCTCAACCCGCTTTTCCCATCGTTCTATTCCCTCTCTTTAGTCCACCTTTCTTAATTATTTATACTGACTGCATATTGGTCAATTATTCTGACTAAGTAGGTTGGTGGAAATAAACTTAACTGGATTAAGTTATGTAAACAAGTCTCAAACCCTTACTGTTCCCTGTTCCCTGTTCCCTAATCTCTACCGCTAACTTTAATTGTGTCCACCTACTGATAGGTCTAATCACTTGATAGAGCTTAGATTCAGCAGCGCTGATACGCTTTATTCTACTTTGGCTTTATAAAGTCTTCATAATAGAACCAAAAATTATTTATGAAGATTTAGTAAACTACCCTCGCTGCCACCTGTCATTTTTAAATTCTTGTTCTATTAATAGATATAGAGGGTGTAATTGTTTTTTGCCAATCTAGAAACAGGAGCAAAAATTGTTTATCTTATTTGCTTGGAGAAGAATAAAAAATCAACAATCGCTACACAACTCTCTTCTTTCCTAACCCTGCTGAAAACCACCAGAAAACGATTGTAATTCACCCACTATTCTCGGAGATTGAATAATGTCACAACAGCTAATTGTTACCAACACACAAGACAATGGCGCGGGTTCTTTACGAGAAGCACTGACTTTAGCGCAATCAGGAGACACGATTAAATTCAGTTCCAGTATCGCCGGAGACACCATTACCATAACCACTGGTCAACTGGAAATTAGCCCAGGGAAAGATATCACCATTGATGGGGCGGACGCTCCCGGTTTAACCATTAGCGGGAACAATCAATCCCGCATTTTTTATGTCAACTCGAATCAAGATTTCAACGCCAGCCTGACCTTAAGAAACCTTAATCTCATCGACGGGTATACCGCCGAACAAGGTGGCGCGATTGAAATCACTCATCAAGGCGCATTAACAGTCGATAATGTTCAGTTTCAGAACAATGTTGCGGATAATGGTGGCGGCGCAATCTACAGCGCCTGGGAAACCGATTTAATCGTTAACGCCAGCACCTTTGATAATAATAAAGCCGTCGCTGGAAATGATGAACGCGGTGCTGGTGGAATTGCTTTTGTCAGTCCTGGAGAAATCACTATCACCAATAGTGAATTTACCAACAACCAAGGAATTAATGGTGGGGCAATTAATAGTCTTCAAGGCAAGTTAACCATTGAAAACTCCACGTTCCTTAATAACGACACTACCGCCGCATTTTATGATACGGGTAACAATCATCCATCCTTGAGAGGTTATGGTGGTGCCATTTACACAGACCGCGCCAGTAGTGGAAGTGATGAAACCTCTGGCACTATTCAGATTATTGATAGTGTCTTTGAAGGAAATAAAGGTCGCGGGGAAGGCGGTGCGGCTTACCTCTATACAGGCACACAGGACAATGTAATTATTGAAGGTAGCCTCTTTGAAAATAACGAAGTTTTAGCACTCCCTAATGGCGGAAATAAGGGGAATGGAGGAGCCGTTGTTCAACTCAGCAACGGACTCAACAAAGGATTAGTGGTTCGTGACACAACTTTTTCCAATAATACAGCCGCCCATCAGGGAGGTGGTTTATGGACGTATGACGCCCCGGCTCAAATTATTAACAGCACGTTTTCCGGGAATCAAACCACAGGCGATACATCGGGAAGTGTAGGCGGTGGAATGACATTGTACAGTCCCACGGAAATTATTGATTCGACAATTGCCTACAATAACGCAAGCTGGGTTGGTGGCGGTGTATCAATAAGTCAGAATGCCGATGTCAGCGTTCAGAATACCATTTTTTACGAAAATACAGCTGATAATGGCACAAATGATTGGGGGATTCAGCAACACACAAATAGAGAACTCATTGACAATGGCGGTAATTACCAATATCCACCCAAGTTGACCAATAATTGGAACGATTATAACGCAACTGCCACGATTACAATCCTTGATGTTCAACTTGAACCTTTGCAGGATAATGGCGGTCCAGTTCCGACACATCTTGTCGGAAATCCAGATATAACAGCAGGGGCTTTCTTTGAAGATTCAGGTTCAACGGGGGGTGGGAACAATGACCCCACCTTAGTTTCTCCTATTGCTGACCAAACGGTTGAAGCTGAAGACGCCTTCAGTTTAGATATCACCAATAACTTTACTGATGCGGATGGCGACAATTTAACCTACAGCGCCACATTAGCAGATGGAAATGCCCTTCCTTCTTGGTTAAGTTTTGACTCACAAACTGGTACATTCAGTGGTACACCCGATACAGGGGATGAAACCGCACTAAATATTTTGGTTACAGCATCGGATGGACAAGGGGGAACACAAACTGATGGGTTTGAGTTAGATATCACTCCTGCACCTGTGGTAAACAATGACCCCACCTTAGTTTCTCCCATCGCTGACCAAAATGTTGAAGCCGAAGACTCCTTTAGCTTAGATATCACCAATAACTTTACTGATGTAGATGGCGATAATCTAACCTACAGCGCCACATTAGCAGATGGAAACGCCTTACCTGATTGGTTAACTTTTGACTCCCAGACAGGTACATTCAGCGGTACGCCAGATACAGGTGATGAAACTCAACTGAATATTTTGGTCACAGCATCGGATGGGCAAGGGGGTACACAAACTGATGGGTTTGAGTTAGATATTACTCCTGCACCTGTAGTCAACAATGACCCCACCTTAGTTTCTCCTATCGCTGACCAAACCGTTGAAGCCGAAGATTCCTTCAGTTTAGATATCACCAATAACTTTACTGATGTAGATGGGGATAATT
>NZ_JAVKBY010000065.1:0-29852 GCF_040222985.1 Coleofasciculus sp. F4-SAH-05 | reverse complement strand
CAGACTATCGTTAACACTTGCTTTTCCATTCCATAATTATATCACTGCAATGAGTAATGATGTCGATGCATCCTGACCGCAATTCCTCTCACCGCCAAATCAAAGATTATGGCGGGAGCCTCCTTGCGGTTGAAGGTGAATTATGAAGTAATTGCTCTTCCTCAACCAACAAAATCCCCCGTTAACAGACGGGGGATTCGCTATAAATGGGTGTTACCCGGTCAACGATTAAGCCTTTACAGTTTGCTTAGTAACAGCCGCTAACTCGCCCTTAGCATACTTAGCCGCAAATTCATCCAATGTCATTTGCTTAATCTTGCTAGCATTACCCGCCGTACCGAATTGCTGATAACGATCTGAGCAAACCTGCTTCATGTACTTAATAGAAGGCTTCATGAAATGGCGCGGGTCGAAGTTTTTAGGATCTTTGGCAGCCGCTTCGCGAATCGCGGCGGTGATTGCCAAACGATTGTCGGTATCAATGTTAACCTTACGCACACCGCTCTTAATGCCCTTTTGAATCTCTTCTACAGGCACACCGTAAGTTTCTGGAATTGCACCACCATATTGGTTGATCATATCCAGCCACTCTTGGGGTACAGAGGAAGAACCGTGCATCACCAAATGGGTATTAGGTAGACGGGTATGAATTTCCTCAATCCGGCTAATGGCAAGGATTTCACCCGTGGGCTTACGAGTAAACTTGTAAGCACCGTGGCTTGTGCCAATCGCTACGGCTAAAGCATCAACTTGAGTGCGCTCAACAAACTCAACCGCTTGATCCGGGTCAGTCAACAATTGTTCGCGGGACAGCTTACCTTCTGCACCGTGACCATCTTCCTTGTCACCCATACCCGTTTCCAAAGAACCGAGACAACCCAGTTCCCCTTCAACGCTGACGCCGACAGAGTGAGCAACTTTTACCACTTCAGCCGTGACATTTACGTTGTACTCGAAGCTAGCTGGAGTTTTGGCATCTTCCTCCAGTGAACCGTCCATCATCACACTGGTGAAACCATTGCGGATAGCCGAGTAGCAAGTAGCTGGACCATTCCCATGGTCTTGGTGCATAGCAATGGGGATATGGGGGTAAGTTTCCACTGCTGCCGTGATCAAGTGGCGCAGGAAGTTCTCACCTGCATATTTGCGAGCGCCGCGAGAGGCTTGTAGAATCACGGGGCTGTCAGCTTCATCAGCAGCCTGCATAATTGCCAGGATCTGCTCCATGTTGTTAACGTTATATGCTGGAATGCCATAGCCATTCTCCGCCGCATGATCTAAAAGCAGCCGCATGGGTACGAGCGCCATAAAAAAGTCCTCCTAACTTTAGGTGTTTTGTCTGCTAGTCGTTTCTAGAAACTTAATTCTTAGAATAATCTTAAGATATTTTTCAGTTTATAGGAAATTATCTTATAAAGAAAAATAAATATGACAGGATGGGTCGCCTGGGATTCGAACCCAAGACCAATCGGTTAAAAGCCGAGTGCTCTACCGCTGAGCTAGCGACCCAAAGTCATGCGCGTTTTCAAGCGCCGTTTTCTACAATAGCAGAAATCACCAAAAATGTAGAGGGTTTTTCAAAAAAAAGTGACGTTAAGTTGTACGGAAGTCTCCAAACTCTCTCCAGGAGCCAACTTGGTGAGATTCTCTCCTGTATTTAATGCGTTACGGGGAGCGCTCCAGGGTTCCAAACAGTAATAGTCTTTGGCTTTAACTGTCCAGAAAACCAGAGTTGAGTAGAGTTCATCATAGCTCAGGGTTAGTTTTAACCGTCGTTGCTGATCCGTCACCGTTGCCGACTGACCTGTGATCGGGCGAAAGGCGATATCAATTTCATCCTCACTCCAATCAAAGCCGCCTTTGAAGGGGTAAACTTGTCCGGTTAGCTGATCTTGATACTCCGCCGCCGGAATCTCAAACTGTAGTTGGGTTTTATCTGAACTCAAGAAGTACGGATGTAATCCTGTGGAAAAGGGCATAACCTCTGAAGACTGATTGGTATAGCGCTGGTGAATCGTTAAGGTATTGCCCTGAAGTTGGTACGTGAAGGTGAGTTGCCAGTCGAAGGGATAAGCAGCGCGAGTCTGGTCATTACTATTGAGGACTAGGGTTAGGCTAACCAAATCATTCGTCACTCGTTCTGTGACGTGCCAGGGCAAATCGCGGGCGAAACCATGCTGTTTGAGTTGATAGGGTTTGCCCTGATGGGTGTAGGTATTGTCGGGTAAGTTGCCACAGATGGGAAACAGAATCGGGATACCACCCCGCACACTCAAGGTTGGGTCTCGAAACCGTTCGGCATCGAAGTAGAGGATGTCCTGACCTTGAACACTCCAGTGAGAAATTAGACCGCCGCGTTCGGGAACGACTTCCAACCGAGACTTAGAGTCTTGGGCAGTGAGGATATAGGTTGAGTATTGCTCCTGTTTGAGCGCGATCGCAAACATCTGTCTGTTGATTTCCTTAATAATTGAGCGGCTGGAGTTAGCGGCACGACTAACTTTAACAAACTCTTCTCAAAAAAATGGTGCTAATTTTACAAATTCTTAACAAAAAGCCTTTAGGATAGTACATAAGCAATTCTTGTAATTTTAGGGTTCAGGGGTGCCTACAGGCGATAATTTGGTTATAGAGTGACACACATCACTCTATAATGTGTTGATAATCACACCAAGCAACTGACACTTATCAAGGTCTTTAACGCGAAGATGGTCGATAGTGTTAGGAGTACCCCCTATGATTACAAATGCTTGGTTACTATGATTCTTCGCACTCTTGTCCAATCGGCTCTTAAAACCGGCTGCCTCAGCGTTGCTTCTGAGGGGTTAATTCGCCAAATTCTGGAAATAAAAGGGTATCAAACATCAGACCTTGAGGCTTTGACTGTTCTTTATGAGGCGGTGAAGTCGGGTCAAATAGAGCGGGAGGCTCATGATACTCGCTTTCTGTCATTTCCTGATCTGCACAGGCAAAGCGCTGTAACAGGCGTGTTGTAACAGGCGTGTAAATTCCCCAGCTTCAACCGGGATCAGCATAGAGTGATCAGTAACCAAGGATTTACAGCAGGTTTGACCTCACGTTTCAGGGAAAGATTGAAAATCGGCTGGGCTCGAAGCCAATAAAGGGAGTCGTCGGTTAGCAAAAATCTGGATTTAAGCACCGCGAAACTGAATAGGGTTAGCTTACTTGTGCGACGATTCATCTCACGCCCTAGTTTTTCTATTGAGTCAGTTAAGGGAGTGAGGCTCAATTCCCCTATAAATCACCAGTTTAATGTGCTAAAATGCGACCAAAGGGTTAATTCCTTTCAAGTGTGATTTGTCAAGCAACAAAAGGCTGGCAAGTCGGCGGTGAAAGTAAACCCTTAACACAAGCCTTAACTAAAGGTGAGGGAAGGCTATAAGTTTGGCGCTGTAATCAAAGATTCAGCGCTGGGATACATAGACATTCGCCCAAGTGAATTTTACTCAGTCAATCCTGATAAAATTTACATTTTTCCGGACATGTCTAAACTTCAAACACCTACATAGTACCTATCAACCAGGATGTATAACCTGGATTAAAGTGCGCTAGTCTCAATGGCGAAATACACGGTTTTATTTTCTTTGTATGGCTCTTTACCAATGCCAATCCCTCAAATATCGGTTATTTGCTCACAGGTGAAATTGCTCTCCACCTTTACCTTGAGCCAAATTATCACCAACCAAATTATCACCAATGTTGTTGTCCCGATTCCGTTGAAGATCTCAAGGTTTTTTCTGTCTAGTGAAAAATATCCTGAATTGATGATCCAAATTCCGGTTAAATGCCAGCTAAATTTTTAAGCATTGACCGAGAAGTATAACGATAGTAGGGATATCATTGTTGACGAGGGAAAACTGAGTCACCTTATCCGAAGTTAAGTTTGGATAAAAACGGTCCCTGAATTATCCTAAAGACCGGGGCGACTTGCTCCCAGACGTATTGGAAGAGTTATCTGCTTAGGAGAAGCCAAATATGCTACACCGCAAGATTTATCAACTGTGTTGCGATGGTCGTGAGGTCTGTATTTTCTTGCGGGATCAGCAACGTTGGATTGAACGCGCTCATATTGTTGATATTGAAGGGGATTTAGTCACCATTCGCTACGAAACTGACGAAGAAGACGAAATTTGCTCCTGGGAGGAAATGGTTCGCTTAGAAAGCATCGGTTCAGTTACTCAAAAACTGGCTTCTGTGACGCGAGGAAATTTTGACCCGCTCGTGTCTGACGATTGTCCAGAAGCTGAACAAATTCACCCGCGCTTCCCTGAGTCTAATCAAGAGTAAAAAATTAGGTTTCATTGGTCATTGGTCATTTGTCCTTTGTTTACCCCCCGCTCCTCTGCTCCTCTAGAAGGGCGGGTTTAATCAAGTTATCAGTATGTAGCACGTAGCCAAATTTGATCTGTAAAACCCGCCCCTACACGGGGATATCCTCTAACTAAGTTTCTGTGGGAGGTGTGATCGATTGAACGCACCCCATCCAAATTAAAAATTCTGGATGGGGATTCTTATGCTAGGCTTTGCTTGGATCCCATAAGGTACTAAGCGTAACTGGCGTTCGCAGCGTCTGGGAGGAACTTCTGCCTGCCCAGACCCTAGTAAATTTACTATTAGTTAATACCGCGTACCAATATCTGGCGCCGATGTTGTAGGAAGCAGATAGGTCAGCGTTGTAGCGCTTCCCATTCTGGAATATAGCTTGGGAATACTTCTTGTTACTCCGCTTAATTTTCCCACTACCGTCAAAGGCGTAAGCACTGGTGTATTTAGCGTTAACTTTGCGTACCTTTCCACCCAACTCGGAGAATTTCTGAATGGTTAGCTCAACCAGTTTGTCCTTGCACCATTGGTGAAAACGCTGTTTTTGTAAAGATCCATGCTTCCCACCTTTAGCTTTCCAATTCGATAAGTCCTCGAACACAATCACGTTAACTTGATGTTCTTCAGCAAACTCAACAATCTGCCTAGAAACAGTTTGAGCAATATGTTTGTTGATATTTTTAGACTTTCGATACAAACCTTGACAGAAACCTTTAGGCAAGTCCTGGTTGATGATTTTTCGAGTTAGTTTGGACGCTCGTGCAATGCGCTGCTTACGTTGATCGCGACGGTCTATGTCTCCAGCAGGGTTAATGAACTTCCTAGCTTTTACAGTACCGTCTTTGCCAACTATTGAGCAGGTGGCTGTTGTGTTTATGCCAATGTCGATAGCACAAACATAATCTGAATCAGGTAGAGGTTGAGGGTTGATCTCAATGGGCATGGAAAGATGAATACTTCGCTTGTTGGCAATCAGAGAAGGAGACAACAGCTTTGCCCCCTTTCTGGTGTGCCGACTTTTTCCATGTTTTTTGATGGAAACACCTTGCATCCAAACCCAATCAGTACCATTCCATATTTTCAGATCAACAGAGGTGAAACTGGAATGATATTTAATTTGCTGACCTTTGTACATGGCTGGATAGCTGTTGCACATCGAGGTCAATTTGGGAGGCTTGTCGTACCGATGTTTCTGTTCTCCTCTTTTCCAGGCATCCCACCGAGTAACGAAGCTGCTGGCAATGCCTAGAGCATCTTGAATTGCAGCACGTCTTAGGTAGCTGGGAAACTTGCGAAATGAAGGATGGTTGCTGATAGCTTTGTGGAAGTACCAATAGTATTTAGGACTGAGGTTGTCTACTGTCTTGTGAATCAGCTTTTCTAAAGTATTGACTTTTTCTGAACTGTTTAATCTAGAGAGATTTTCCCAATTCCAATAGCTAATGAGTACCAACGGCTTCAGAAAAAGGCGATATTCTGCTACGGTCAAGACGGCTAATCGGTGCTGCTCTTGCGTCATAACTAATTGCCAAACATCGGTTCTGATGCTTGACTCTTTTTGCGCCTTTTTCCGTTTGGATTGCTTTTTAGCCCTTTTCTTAACCATAGCCTCGACCTGAGCCTGTATGGATATCATGTTACACTTGAACGACTTAGTTGTCAATTTGGTTGTGAAATTAGCTACATGACTACAACAAGACTCAAGACTCGCTCCAATTCAGCGTTTCGGCTGATTTATCATCTCGTGCTTGTCACTAAGTTCAGAAACAAAAGCCTGACCAGCGAAATGATTGACAGGCTCAACGAGATATTTAGAGAGACATTACATAAATGGGATTGCGGGTTGGTGGAATTTAATGGAGAAAGCGACCATATTCACATTTTGTTTGAGGCCATCCCTAGTATTGAACTTTCCCGGCTGGTTAACAACCTGAAGACTGTTTCCTCTCGACTGATGAGGAAAGAGTATGAACAGCATCTGAAGCAGTTCTACTGGTCACCAAAACCTATGTTTTGGGCTAGTAGCTACGCTTTAATTACAGTAGGAACCGGGGCAACCCTAGATAAACTAATTGAGTACGTGAAAAACCAGGAAAAACCAGACTAAGGATGCTGCCGCTTATTGTCTTCGTTTCGCTAACCCCATCTAAATCAAAGATTCTAGATGGGGACTGCGCTCAACTATTTCGTTCAAAAACTGGACAATATCCCTCTGGTGTAACTTTAAACGAGTAGAGGGGAGAGGCAGAATTCCAGCAGCGCTGACCCCGTTGATGGCGACAGTTGGCACAACACTCAATATTAGCAGGCATCTTCACCGAACTGCTCTGATTAAGCAGTTCACGTTGGGACAAGCCGCGTAAGACCAGCTCCTCTCCCTGCCAACGAGCTTCCACTAAACCTGTATCCGCAAAATCTTGCCAGCGCGGGTCAGCCGCAATTGCCTCTGGTAAGGTGATAGTAACCACCGTACCCAACTCGGTTAGCTCTCCTTCGTAATTGGTTTCTGGTGGTGGTGCGGGTTGGATAAATGTTTCTCCAATTGGCAGTTCAATTAGAGTTCCTGCTGATGGGGTATGGAGATGATAGCGGTTTTGTAACTCTTCCAATCCAGCTAAATCAGCCAGGTACGTAGGAGAGCCATGAACAAAAATAATATGTTGAGGACGAAGATTATGGATTAACTGAGTGGTTCCTAAACAATCACTATGCTCAGTTAACCGATACGTTTCTACATCTGTAATGTTCAAGTCAGGGGTTGAAGGCGGATATCTCAGGCGTTCGGGTTGCAGCACTGTCCAAGATGTGGGGTTAGAATGACAGTAAACCCTCAAGTCAGCCGTTTCGTCAGTCAGAACGATGCTGGTGACCCGCGCGATCGCACTTCGTTGCTGCTCATCTAAGCGACGCACACGCGGTTTCACCCGTTCATCCCAAAACAAGGGTTGATGGCGAGCAAAGTTTTGTACCGATGGGGGGAGATGAGGTAGGAGTTCTAAGTAAGCATCACACCCCTTGGCAACTGTACCATCTACCCAAATATCCAGATTGCGTCCAGTAAACTGGTGATGACTCCGCAGTAGCATCAAGATTTCTTGACCCAAACCCAAGGTAGGTACGGGTAGCAAAATAGAACGATTTGCCGCCAATGCTTGATCAATTCGTTCGACGAGTTGATTCTCTTGTTGCCGTCGATGGGGGTGTCGCGCCGTCCCATAACTCCCTTCGATAATCAAGACATCTAGGTTTGTACCTCGTAAGGCTTCAATTGACAACCCTTCGACCAACCGCGAATTTGAGATAAAGAAGTCACCCGTATACAGGAGTCGATACGTGCGATTTGGACTTGTATAGGTTAATAAAAATGCGGCGGCTCCCGGTAGATGTCCTGCGGGAAACAATTGCACGCTTAATCCTTCTCGGAATTCAATCGGCGATCGCCAAGGAAGCGCTTGACAGAATCCGGGAATCTCCTTTGGAGGTAAATGCGTCCAGTTCAGGGGTAATAGTTGAGTTGTGACTTCACTGGCGTAAATTGGTAATTGCGGAAATGCTTGGTGTAGTGCTAGCAACCCCTGGGCATGATCGCTATGGGCGTGGCTACATAAAACCACATCCACTGGCAAATTAGCTTGAGCTTTTAGAGGCGAAATATCTTCTAACCCACAATCAATTAGGATGCGGTGGGGTCCCATTTGCACCAGCAAACAAACTCCCTCTGCACCATGACCAACACCATAAGTAAAACAGGCTAATTGATCATCCTCTGCTGAGGATGTCACTGGGCGTTGATTGCTCATGAACTTTGAGAAGACGGTTCTGCGCTTTGCCAGTTGCTTGACAACCCACTCACTTGAAGAACCATAAATACATCGACAATGCTTCTAAACCTTATTTCTCAGCATTTTTTGCCTAATCTTTTCGGTTAACTGTCTAGAAAACCTGATTCTATCAACGAGTGTATTGAAGGTATACAAGCAGACGGTATATAAGCAGCAGGCTACTGCTCAATATGATGTCATAAATATCTGGGCTAGCTTATCCCAGATTAGTGGGCTGAACCGTTGCCGTGATAGTTATCTGAATCGTAGAACCCGTTCTTAGTGCCAAAAATGAGAGAGGATACGGTAAAAAGAATGGTTAAGACCACTAAAATCAGTTTGATATCCATCTATAGTTTACTTTCTTTTATCTGAAAAACAGGATCTGAAACTCTACTGAATAGTTTTGACCGATCAGTATTTTGGTCTGTTCAGTACAGATACTCATTTTACCACGAAATTTCTGGTCAGGTTGAATCAGCTTTTCACGTACCAGCAGGGTAAGCCAGGAAAGCATGATGAACATACTTGCCCACCGTTCTGTAATTGACCTATCCGCACCTAGGAGTGACACTAAGCTGGTGACAAGATTTGAACTTGCGACCGGCTGATTACAAATCAGCTGCTCTACCACTGAGCTACACCAGCAACTTCGTTTAGCATAACAAATTATATCAGCAGTAGGGAAGGGTTTCCTCTCACCCCTACGCCCTACACCCTCTTGAACTGTCAAACCTTCAATAATACTGGTTCTGGCAATAACCGGACTAGAACCTGCTTGAGTACCATCACTGTCCAATCCACATCGGCTTCTGTGGTTTGTCGCCCCAACGTCAAGCGAATGCCCCTCAATGCCTCTGGCTCACTGTAGCCCATTGCCAATAAAATCGGACTGGGATTGAGTTTGCCACTATCACAGGCAGAACCCGCACTAATGCCAATCCCTGCCAGATTAAGCTGACGCACCATCGTCTTGCCTGTTACTCCCTCCAATTGAGATGCTGGGATATTGGTTAGGCAAAAACTGACATGATGAGGTAAGCGGTGTCGGAGCGAACCAGTGGGTTTTAAGTAAGGGATGTTGCTAAGTTGATTAAACAAGCGATCGCGTAACCGAATTAATCGAGGGGTTTCCGTTGCCAGTTCTGCTGTTGCTAATTCGGCGGCGACACCAAATCCCGCGATCGCGGGAACAGCCTGTGTCCCTGAACGCTGTTGCCTTTCTTGTCCCCCACCCCACAACAGTGGCACTAATTCAACCCCAGGACGTACATACAGCGCCCCCACTCCTTGAGGTCCATAAATCTTGTGACTTGACATTGACAGCAAATCCACCGGCAACTGTCGCACATCAATGGACAGTCGTCCCGCCACCTGTACGGCATCTGTATGGAACAGTACCCCATGATCCTGGGCAATTTGTCCCAATGCTTCAATGGGTTGTAACGTCCCCACTTCACTTTGACCATAGATGACGGATACTAATACTGTATTCGGTTGCAGGGCGTCTTCCAAGTCACGGGGATTTACCCGTCCCCCGCGATCCACAGGCAATCGTGTCACTTGCCATCCCCAGGTTTCCAACCAGCGAACAGGTTGAGCGATCGCGGAATGTTCCACGCTAGAAACCACAATATGCTGGGGTGTCCTATAATTTTTGGCAATCCCCATAATGGCTAGATTATCTGCCTCTGTGCCACCTGAGGTAAAAATCAACCCATCGGCTGGCGCATTAATTAAGCCAGCCACTTGCATTCTCGACTGTTCCACGACAGTGGCAGACCGTTGTCCCCACTCATGTAAGCTAGAGGGATTACCCCACTGCTGAGTCAATACCCCTTGCATCACCGCGATCGCTTCTGGGCGGGGGGGTGTCGTGGCGCTGTAATCGAGATAGATTTGCATAGTGTTCAGCCTTTTCCAATCGGCGAAAACTCAAAACTCAAAACCAGGTTCCCTTAAGCGAAGCGAAGGGTCAAAACTCTTTTATCCCTCTACTCACCGGGTTTATCCACATTGTAGTCTTCATGGGACAAGACAGCGTAGGGAACCAACAAACTCCCGTAATCATGACAAATCATCCGGTAGTTACGGGTAACCGGGATACTGACAATCCAGCGATTGTGGCGTAGTCGCTTACCGCCAAACTCTCGGTAGTTCTTTTGTTCTTCCAATCCGGCAATAATCACACGGGCTTTGACCACGACATGGGTGGGCAAATCCTTTAAATCAATGGGATCGTTGTCAAAAGTAGACTCCCATTCTTGCTTTTGTTGCTTTTTAGCTTCCCGTGCCTTGTTTTCTTGCTCACATCGGTGGCAGGTTTGACCATACCCCTTATGACCGCACGGAAATGTCTTTTTTCGTCTCGACATAGAACGGTGGTATGGGTTCAAACCCTAGACGTGACCATGTTGTCTTCCTGATAGTGATTTCCCCCATTTAGGTTGTGGAAAACGTGATTTAAGTTGTCCATTGTATTTTTATGTTAGTTCAATAGGGACAAATCCTTGAGCCTTATTTCCAACTGAATCAGAAAAACACCGATCAGCCGTTTTAGCCAAATGCCTCAGAGTCCCCTGTACCTTATACTTTCCTCGCTTCTCCGGCTTGTCTCAATCGATCAATTTCCATTGACAGCCTACTAGGTTTGTGTCACCGTAGATGATAAAAAATAATCAAAGCAATAAATGAATCTAATCGAGATTCAATGACACAATCATACTGGCATCAAGGTATCATCTGGCTCATTGTACTAACTCTGTCCGCTTGTCAACCTCCTCCAGTTCAAGTTCACCGTCCACCTCCCTTACCCCAAGATCCCTTTGTTCAGGTCTACTTTAACCATTCCCCCTCGACAACCTACAAGGAACCTTATCGCTTAGTGACTCGACCGGGCGATAATTTAGAGCAGATTATTGCCCAAGCGATCGCGACGGCTCAATCCACGGTCGATGTTGCTGTCCAAGAGTTACGCTTGCCGCAAATTGCTCAAGCCTTGGTCAAACGACATCAAGCAGGGGTTAGGGTCAGGGTTATCGTCGAAAATACCTACAACCGCCCTTGGAGTGAAGTCTCAGCTCAAGATATCGCTAATCTTCCGCGTCGGGAACGCGATCGCGCCCAAGAGAGTTTACGGTTAATCGACCGTAATAACGATGGCAAGCTGACTCCCACTGAAATTAATCAGCGAGATGCTCTAGTTATTTTACGAAATGCTGGCGTTCCTATCCTAGACGATACAGCCGATGGCTCTCAAGGTAGCGGCTTAATGCACCATAAGTTTGTCGTTGTGGATGGATATACGGTTATAGTGACATCCGCTAACTTTACCACCAGTGATATTCATGGCGACTTTCAAGCACCGGATAGTCGGGGTAATGCCAACAATCTCCTTAAAATTGAGAGTGTGGAATTAGCCAATTCCTTTACGGAAGAATTTAACCAGATGTGGGGAGATGGACCCGGTGGCGCACCCGACAGTCGGTTTGGTCTCAAAAAGTCACAACGCCCTGCCCAACAGGTGACACTCGGAGATACCACTCTGGTGGTAAGGTTTTCGCCTACGTCACCGACTCAACCCTGGAGTCAAAGCAGTAATGGTTTCATTGATCAAATCCTGCAAAGCGCTACCCAAACCATTGACTTGGCGTTATTTGTCTTTTCCGAACAGCGACTGGCAGATCAGTTACAAACTGCCCATGAACAGGGCGTCCAAGTTCAGGCGTTAATCGACCCCAGTTTTGCCTATCGCTACTATAGCGAAGGACTGGATTTATTAGGTGTGGCGCTGAGTAATCAATGTCGCTATGAACCCCATAATCGCCCTTGGCAAAATCCGATCGCCACAGTCGGTGTTCCCAAACTCCCATCCGGCGATCTGTTACATCATAAGTTTGGGGTGGTAGATGGAAAAATGGTAATTACAGGGTCTCATAATTGGTCAGCATCAGCCAATACTCAAAACGACGAGACACTGTTGGTGATTAATAGTCCTCTAGTCGCCGCTCATTTTGAACGTGAATTTGAACGCCTCTACACGAATGCCATACTGGGGGTTCCGGTGGCGGTGCAGAGAAAGATTCAGAACCAGCAGCAATCCTGTCCTCAGATTACTCAGGCAGATGATCCGAACGCCCCAAGTTTTAGGGGGATAGTCAACCTCAACACCGCCACCCAGGATGAACTGGAAACGCTACCCGGAATCGGACCCAAACTGGCTGAGCGAATTATTACCGCGCGATCGCAAAAGCCATTCACGTCATTAGCTGACCTTGACCGGGTTTCAGGTGTCGGACCTCATCTACTCCAGCAGTTAGATGGGCGAGTGAAGTGGTAATCCTACCAAATTATCAGGCTATGAAATATTTTCCTTTTTGTAGGGGCGGGTTTTACCGATAACGTTCTGTCGATGTCCGATAACTTAACTAAACCCGCCCTTGTGGGGAAGCAGAGAGATAATTTTGACCGGTGGGTATTTAATAACGCTGAACGACTCGCGCCATTTCCCGCTGATCCTGACGCCGCTTAATCGTCTCACGCTTGTCGTGCAATTTTTTACCCTTACACAAACCCAGACTCACTTTCACTAAGCCTCGCTTCAAATACATTTTTAACGGCACCAGCGTTAACCCCTGTTGTTCTACCTTGCCAACGAGTTTGCTGATTTCCTGCTTGTGCAGCAACAGTTTACGGGTGCGAACTGGGTCGTGATTGAAGTAGAGGCTGGTACTTTGGTACGGTGAGACATGTACGTTCAACAGCCAAGCCTCACCATTGCGAACCAGGGCGTACCCATCTCGCAAATTGACCCGACTCTCGCGAATGGACTTAACTTCTGTCCCTTTTAATTCGATGCCCGCTTCGTAAGTCTCTAAAATCTCATAGCGGAAGCGTGCTTGCCGATTATCGGCAACAACCTTGAACCCTTTACTTTGATCACTCATACTAATCACCTTAGCGTCTGATACTGGAAATTGTGGTGTTAAACAATCGCCCCAGAAAACCCTCAAAAGGTAAAGTTTTGTTAAAATGTTGACAATTTCTGGAAAAACCGTAACAATAGATACAGAACAAATGAATCGTTCATCTCTCTAGACATCAGTCAGTTAGCAATTAGCCGTGAAGGATGATTAGGGAGACGGAAGTAGGGGCAACTCCCGAAGGAACGCGCCTCATCTCACTACAGTTACATTACGAGGCGAAGACCATGAAACTTACTTATCGCGGTATCCAATACGATTACAATCCCCCTAAGGTAGAAACTGTCGAATCAAAGGCTGGTGGTAAGTACCGGGGTTGGGACTGGCGATTCCGCAACTTGAAAAATCCGCCCGTGTTACAACCACGAGTCAACTTACAATATCGCGGCGTTCGTTATCAAACACCAGGGACTGTGGCTAATAATGGTGTTGCACCAGAAAAAGTACCCACTTTAGTTTCCAGTCAAGATAAAGCTCGTTCGCGGATGAGCAATCAGCAACGAGTCCTCAAAAACCGTCAGCTTTCGATGTTTTACCGTTCAGCAACAGAAGTTGGATTGGCAACTCATTAACGAACCACTGATTGAATTCCAACTAAATTAGAACACCAGTAGAGACGTTGTGTACAGCGTCTCTACTGGTGTGGTACATCTAATTTGGTATTTGGTAGATTTGTAGGGGCGCACCGACGTGCGCCCGATTTAATGGTATAGTTTACCTCACTTTTTAGCTGTGCCACACCAGTAGGTTGTTCTGCCTTTTGCCTTCTGCTAAGCTGTCATGCATTTAAATTGGGTATTAGTAGCGAGCTTTCTGGCTCGCACTACAAGGATTTCGTCATTATTGACATTAAGGTTTAAATGCCGAACAGCTTATACCTCATCCAATTGTGAATTAGCCAATGCCATAATATTAAGGATATGAATTATCCTGTGGGCATAGCATCATGGTGGAACTTTGGACAGCGCTGGGCGTTTCTATCCTAAAGGATTTACTCTTAAAGGACATCCTCCTGAAACTGGGGAATGAAGCGTTAGAAGACTATGTAAAAGATTTTTTCAAAGACTGCATTAATACTGGGGTGCAATCTGCCCAAACCGATGTCCTGAAAAAAGCGCTGGGTGAAGCTTTACAGCAATTCCTGAAACTCATCGAAGATGAATTACTCTTATATTTAACCGAAGCCCAAGTTCGAGACACCTATCAAGTTGCTATTGGGCGGTTTATCCAAGACGATGACGTTAAACCCCTGTTAGGAAAAGCCTTTGAAAAAGATTGCCGAGTCATCGACGCTAATCAATTAAGAATAATTTGGGTACAGCGCTATTCTCCCGATATGCCAACTGGGTTTAACTGGGATGGGATTGCCAAACCATATCTCAAAGAAGTGAAACGCATTGTCCGGAATTCGCCAGAGTTAAAGGCGATTTTAGAATTAGAGATTCAGGAATCCATAGAACAACAGGTTCGAGACAATGCCAAAATTAATCCTGATTTTAATATAACTAAATATCAAGAAGGATTACGGGAACGCTACAGTCATTTAAACCTATCCAGTTTAGATACCACAGGCTGCGCTTATAACCAACTGAAACTCTGGCAACTCTTCATCCCGCAAAATGTGCGACAAGTTCATCAAGTATTACCCCAAGTTTATGAACTGCCCAAAGAACATCAACGGCGACTGCGAGAGAGTAATCAACTTGATACAGATATATCCATCGAAGAGTTAACCGACTATAAACAGGTTTATTCTCAACAGCCAATCCGCCCCATCAATGAAATTATTAACGATAAAGATAATTATCGTTATCTGGTGATTCTAGGTGATCCGGGTTCAGGCAAATCTACCTTGTTGCAATATTTGGCATTAGACTGGGCAAATTCTACCCCCAATGATGCCAGTTTCCAGCCGATTCCTCTGCTGATTGAATTACGCACCTATATGCGGAATCGCGATGTTGGACAATGTAAGAATTTCCTGGAATTCTTCCATGATAGCAGTGGGATTGTCTGTCATCTGAATCAGCGTAAACTGGTGGAACAGTTACAAGCCGGAAATGCTTTGGTGATGTTTGATGGCTTGGATGAAGTATTTGATCCGGGAAAACGGGAGGATGTAATTACTGATATTCATCGCTTCACCAATGACTATCCTGATGTGCGGGTAATTGTTACCTCTCGCGTGATTGGCTATAAACCGCAGCGGTTACGAGATGCTCAGTTTTATCATTTTATGTTACAAGATTTGGAGGCAGATCAGATTCAGGAGTTTATTACCCGTTGGCATGATTTAACCTTTACGGATCAAGTGGATAAACAGAGGAAGTGGGAACGACTCCAACGGGCAATTAATACTTCAAAAGCGATTCGCGAACTCGCCGGAAATCCCTTATTGCTGACAATGATGGCAATTTTAAATCGCAATCAGGAATTACCCAGAGATAGACCTGAATTATACAACCAAGCGTCGCGGGTATTGCTGCATCAATGGGATGTGGAACGGGCGTTAGTGGAACATCAGCAGTTAGAGATTCAAACGATTGATTATAAAGATAAGCAGGCGATGTTGCGTCAGGTAGCTTATCAGATGCAAGGGGCAGAGAAAGGGTTAGCAGGTAATCTGATTGCGGCGGATGAGTTAGAAGTAATTTTAACAGAATATCTGAAAACATTAGATATCAATAATCCTAGGGCGGTGGCGCGGGTGATGATAAAGCAACTGCGGGAACGGAATTTTATCTTATGTTTCATGGGGGCAGATTATTATGCCTTTGTGCATCGGACATTTTTGGAGTATTTTTGTGCTTGGGAATATGTTTGGCAGTTTGAGAAGGAACGAACACTTTCTCTGGAGGAGTTGAAAACTGAGGTTTTTGGCAAGCATTGGCAGGATGAGTCTTGGCATGAAGTGTTACGGTTGATTGTGGGGATGATTGAGCCAAAGTTAGCTGGTGAGATTCTGGATTATCTGAGGAATCAGCCGGGGGAAGCGGAAACGTTTATTAATGTGTTTCTAGCGGCGGATTGTCTGTCTGAGGTGAGGAATCGTTCGGTTATCGTATCAACGGAGACTCAATTACTGAATCAGATTAAGGCGTTAACACAGTACGACTTACATTACTGTTACGAACCCGATGAAAATGAGTACTTTATAGTTAATAAAATTCGGACTGAAGCGGTTTTAATAATTGCTAAAACGTGGCAATATGACCCAGACACTTTACCTTGGCTTAAAGAAAAAGCCCAAGATAATGAGGATGAGATTGTACAACGTGCAGCGATGCAAGAATTAGCTAAAGGTTGGAAAAATGACCCTGATACATTAAACATTCTTAAAGATAAAGCCCGAAATGAGGAAAATATTGATGTGCGATATACAGCGGTGAAAGAATTAGCCAAAGGCTGGAAAAATGACTCTGATATTTTAAACATTCTTAAAGATAAAGCCCAATCTGATTGCTACTATAATGTACGATGTACAGCGGTTGAAGGATTAGCCCAAAACTGGTCAGATGCCCCAGACATATTGAATATTCTCAAAGTTAAAGTCCAAGATGGTTACCATTTGCTTGTGCAAATGACAGCGGCAGAAGAATTATCCAAAGCGTGTAATAATAATTCAAACAGTTTAATTTGGCTCCAAGAAAAAGCTAAACATGATGACAATTGGACTGTGCGATACGCAGCAGTGAAGGGATTAGCCAAAGGCTGGAATGATGACGCAAATACCTTAGCTATTATCAAGCAAAAAGCTCAAGATGATGAACATCCGGATGTGCGACGTGCAGCCGTGCAAGCTTTAGCCAGAAGTTGTCAAGATGACTCAATTGTATTAAATATTATCAAGCAAAAAGCTCAAGATGATGAACATCCAGATGTGCGACGTGTAGCCGTACAAGCGTTAGTCCAAGGCTGGAGAAATGACCCATTAACCTTAAATATTATCAAGCAAAAAGCTCAAGATGATGAACATCCGGATGTGCGACGTGCCGCATTACAAGCATTAGCCAAAAGCTATAATGATGACACGAAGACCTTGGCTATTATCAAGCAAAAAGCTCAAGATGATGAACATCCGGATGTGCGACGTGCCGCCGTGCAAGCTTTAGCTAAAGGCTGGAAAAACGACCCAGACACATTGCTTATTATTCAACACAAAGCCCAATCTGATAAAGATTGGAATGTGCGGCAAGAAGCAGTGCAAGCATTAGCCAGAGATTGGAAAGAGGAGCCAGATACCTTGCCTCTGCTAAAACAAAAGGCTCAAGATGATGACCATGAATATGTGCGAATCGCAGCAGTACAAGAATTAGCCCAAGGCTGGCAAGATGCTCCAGATACCTTACTTTGGCTCAAGCAAAAAGCACAATCTGGTAATTATCCAGATGTGCGATATACAGCAGTGGAAGAATTAGCCCAAGGCTGGAAAGATGACCCGGATACTTTACATATTCTCAAAGAAAAAGTTCAGGATGATGATGCAGATGTGCGATATACAGCGATGAAAGAATTAGTTAAGGGTTGGAAAAATGAGCCGACTACCCTAACTATTCTCAAACAAAAAGCCCAATCTGATGACGATGAGGATGTGCGACGTGCAGCGGTGCAAGAATTAGCCAAAGGCTGGAAGGATGAGCCATGGCTATTTGAATTATTACGCGATCGCGCCCTCAATTATCCCTTTGTGCGCGAGGAAGACAGGCAAATAAATCCTCGGCAATTAGCAATTGAAATCATTATCAAACAATATCCTAACCATCCCCAGACTCTACCCTTGCTGCGCGACAGAGCTAAAAATGACCCGGATGAGAAAGTTAGGGAGTTTGCCCAGAAAAAATTGGCACAATTAGAGAATCAAAGGAGCTAAATACGATTTAAGATTAGCGGTAAAATCAATTTACAAAATTTAATCGTCAATCTGTTAAAATTCAGATATTGCACCATTTTCTGTCAGCCCCAGCATCCGCCAATAATTCAAATTCTTGGCTCATAGCTCAAGTCCATTAAAATGGACTAAAAGTTGTATCCTCCTCCAGTAGGTTGGGTTGAGCGACAGCGTTACCCAACAGAATAAAACCCTGTAGAGACGTTGCATGCAACGTCTCTACAGGGTGGGACGCCCCCTACATTGATTAAAGGGCGACCCGAGTCGATTGAGTGGACAAAATTGTCGATTTGTGCAAGCGGGTCGCCCCTACAGGATAACTACAAACGGGTTAATGCGATTAGGATAAAAACACTCATGACGACATCTGTACAAACCAGCAAAGTTTACGACGAAATCATTGATTTTATCGCCGCTGGAACCACACCCAAACGTGTTATTGATTTTCAACTGTCAGAAGCAGCAAAAGAACGTTTAGCTGATTTAATTTACCAAAGCAAAACTGAAGGGTTGACACAAGAGGAGAAAACAGAACTAGATAAATACCTAGTCCTAGAGCATATTATGAGATTAGCTAAAGCGCAAAATCTATATTCAGTCAGCTTGAGCTGACTTGAGCTTTTGGTTCCTTGGGTTGTAACCAAAGGCTTAGCAATCAAGCCTTTTAAGGCACTAAAGTGCCTACTACGAACAACTACTGTACAACATCCCGCATATACCGACCCCACAATTGTGCGGCTTGGGCACTACTTCCTCGCGTGGGTGAGTTGTCGTCATTGCCTAACCAAATCCCGGTGACTATCTGACGACTGGGTATAAAGCCAATAAACCATAAATCCACATACCGATCCGTGGTTCCGGTTTTCCCCGCTTCTCCTAATCCGATCGCGGCTGAACCGCCTGTGCCATTTTGCACCACCCCCCGCAACATCGTGGTCATGGTTTGAGCAACTGCAGGGGCTACAGCTTGAACCCCCCCTTCCCCATTTTCGGCAAAGTCATAGATCACCCGACAGGTTTGGGGGTCATTGTTATCGACACAATCCCCACTATCGAGAATCCGTCTAATTCCATGGGGACGATTCCACACCCCATTATTCGCGATCGCGCTATACGATCCAGTTATCTCTAACACATTCACTTCACTTTGTCCAATTGCCAACCGGGGAACCGGATCAAGCTTTGAGCGAATCCCTAATCGTCGCGCCGTTTCTACCACGTTATTTAATCCCGCATCTGTCGCTACCCGCACCGCAATCACATTCTCTGATTGCACCAAACCCGTGTACATATTAACTGTACCCCCGGAACGTTCGCACCCGCGCAAACCAAATGCTGGGGCGCAGGAGTAGGTTTTTCCCGGTGGAATTCTTTGATCTAAGGCGGCGGCGTAATCAAACAGTTTAAACGTTGAACCGGGTTGTCGTTGGGCTTGAGTTGCCCGATTAAACTGACTTGCTTGGTAATCCATACCCCCCACCATCGCCCGGATTGAGCTATCTGTCGTATTTAGGGTAACCATTGCCCCTTGAGAAAAGCGTAATTGGGTTCCCGTGGTATTGACAAAATTACGCAGTGCTGATTCTGCCTTTGCCTGAGTCTGCAAATCGAGACTGGTTTCGACAATAAAGTTTCCTTCTTGCGCCAACTCCGCACCCAGTAAATCCCGCAGTTCCTCAAACACATAATTATAGAAATAGGGAGCTTTGGTGCTATTCAGGAATTCACGGGCTTGAGGGCTTACCTCAATGCGCGATCGCCTGGCTCGTTGTGCTTCCTCGTCACTAATCATCCCCATCGCCCGCATCCGGCTAATTACCCGATTTCGCAACCCCAACGCGGTATCATAATCCTGAACTGGATTATAACTATTCGGTGCTGGCAAAATCGCCACCAGAGTAGCGGCTTCAGACAGGGTTAACTCCTGTGCCGATTTATCGAAATAAAATTGGGCAGCATCTTCAAACCCATACGCTTCTACCCCTAGATAGATGCGGTTTAAATATGTCCTTAAAATCTCATCCTTACTGTAAAATGTCTCCAGTTTCAGTGCCACAATTGCTTCCCGGAGTTTCCGGGCGGCACTATTATCTCGCCCGACATATTCGGTAAACAAACTACGAGCCACCTGTTGACTAATCGTACTCGCCCCTTCTTTAATTCCACCCCCGCGAATATTCCGGACTAATGCCCGCAAAATTCCATAAGGATCGACACCAAAATGCCAATAATAGCGACTATCTTCTGAAGCAACTAAGGCTTTAGGTAAATAGGGAGAAAAATCCGATAACCGTTTTAGTTCTCGGTGAACCTCAGTACGCGGTTGACGCAAGGGAACCTGGTCACGAGAATAGACAACAACGGGACCCTGAACTCCAGTGGGTAGGGGGCGCACCGGGATTTTTAACCATTCAATGCCAATAATTAAAGCAATTAACGCCGTTAATCCACCCACCCCATAGAGGCTGTAACGAATACCGAGAATATACCAAGGCGGCGGATCGACATATTGCAGCTTTACCGAGGCGGCTAATTCCGGTGGACCAATGGTGAGAATATCCCCATGGCGCAAGGCTAAAGATGGCAAGCGGCGTTTACCTCGATAAATCCCATTGGTGGAATTTTCATCTTTAATAATAAACATTCTACCCGATCGCCCATAGCGTTCCAAGGACAAATGAACCTGACTCACCACTGGGTTTCGCACCACAATATCGCAGGATTTAGAACTGCGTCCCAGCAAATAGCGATCGCCTAATAGGGGGTAGACTTCCGCTTTATCCGCACCCGCGTCTTGCACCCACAGTTCTGGAACTTTGGCATTCGGCTTCAGCGCCAGGGCTTCAAAGTTAACTCTGGCTTGGATCGTTTGCACTGCCTGAGTCAACTGACCTAGAATGGTTTTCGGCGGTTGGGGAGGTTTGGGAGAATTCATATATCCTTTGTCATTTGTCCTTGATCCTTCGTAAGGGGTTGAGGACTATTTACAGAACGTGTTGGGTGTTGGGTTGATTTCCACTAACCGACTTAGATGATCGGGTGTCGGGTTCCTGGTGCGAGTATTCATGGTTCATTGTTCATGGTTCATCGCGTTGTTCGGGAGAGGTGAACCTATCCGTTGCCTTGACATAAGACGAATGACGAATGACAAATCCTAACTTGGTCGCTGAATAACCTTTTCCAGAATTCGCCGCTTGGCTTTGGGGTCAATGCCAATTAATCGCACGTATTCGTTATGATGCTCCGCAAGGCGTTCGGCTAAGGTCAGGATCACGTCTGATGCTTCATTTCCTTGAAATGTGCCATCACTTTTCCAGGCATTGGTGCGAAAACGCCGCTCATTGGCATATTCTAAACTGAGACGATAGCCTTGGGCTAAGAGTTCGCGGATCTGCTGCTGGATATCTAAATCTAAGGAGGGGGTGGGGTGCTGAGGTGTCTTGAGGTTGACTCTAGTCTCAGTAGTGGCTTGATTGGCTGATCCAAGATCAAGGGTGCGGGGTTCTTCTGCCAAACGGTTTCCCTGTCTCAGTGTTTGGGTGTTATTGTGACCTGGTATTTGCCGTGCTGGAGGTAACTCAAGGGTAGGACTTTCGCGCAGGGCTTTATTATATTCTCGAACCAGTCCCATCTCCTCAACTTGTTTTTGTTCGCCAATCATCACCTGACCGAATTCGATTAAGTGAGAGAGTTTAAAATTCGGCTTTTCAAATTCCGGAGGCGCTTCGGTACTGCGAACGACGCGAAAGGAAATTTTGTCCAATCCGACATCATGGATGAAGTGGAGAATCTGCTGATCATAAATCCGCGATCGCAAGGCGCTGAAAAAGTCAATGGCTTGATTGGGGAACTGATCCACGAGTTGTTCTAGATCCCGTCGTGATAGTCCATCGGCGGCGAAAATCCCGCCCACAATACCAATGCGTTCCTCTCGATTCGGTTCCCAGTAATATTTTTCCATACGACCCTCTCGAATTAAAGGGGCGTAGAGGGTGGAGAAGTCGTTCCCAGTTACGATAATCGGGACGCGATGCAGGGGATTGGCGTCATAACTCCCAGGGAGTTGCACATCGGTGGGATGGTCGGCAATATTCATTAATGTGGCGCTAACGAGTTGAGTATTGACGGTGTATTGAGTCGTGCGGTCAAAGCGTCCAACCCCTGCATCTAAGTCATTAATCATTAAAGCGCACATTTTCCCCTGCACCTTAATCATTTCAGCGGCTTCTCGATAACGCAGGCGAATCAGACGCGCCGGATCACCAGCATCCGGACTTTCCAGTTCACCGCCAGAGATATGGATCACACCAATCCCCATTTGTTCAAAGACTAACTCGCATTGGAAGGATTTCCCTTCCCCCTTGCGTCCATGAATGCCTAGAATCAGAGGAACCCGTACTCCCTCTAAATCTAGATAGTTTTTGGTGATGTGAACCGCCAGTTTATCCCGGAAGCTGGGCGCGATGTAGTAGGTCATGAATGAAGAAGTTGTTGTGCGATCGCTAGTCTTTGATATTACCGAATTTTGAGCCTCTTTTAATGCCACACGTCGCCCTATACCCTGACGCAGATTGGATAAGAAGCGATTCATTAACAAGGCAGTCGCGCGATCGGGAACTGACCAAAGGCTCATGATTAAGGTTTTGGTTCCGGCGATGGCAAAGGCACGACGCAAGCCGAACACTCCCTCACCCAGTTTCACATCCCCCTATGCATTACTCACATCTTTCTTAACATTAGCGAGAGCGATCGCTCTCGCCCTCTCCAACCCCCATTCCTACATAGCAAATTCTCAATAAAACTTGATTTTTATCAAGAATGGTTTTTGGTTATTTGTCAAGCATAGTGGAATGAACCGAACTTGAAATCCTTGTGAAACAAGGCTTTCAGGATTGTTAAGAAAGATGCGAGTAAGGGATAGGCCAAACAGGTGAATCGGGAGGCAGATTTAGCGTTAAACCTGCAAGGAACCAAGATTTATATGTCGGAAGCGAATCTGCGAAAATTGATTGAAGAACTTGTTGATAATGCGTTTAAATTTTCGCCACCCGGAAAAACCGTTAGCATCTGCGATCGCGTCGAGCAAAATCGGGTCATTCTCACCATTCGCGATCGCAGACGGGGGATGACATCGGAGCAAATCGCCAATCTGGGAGCCTACATGTAGTTTGAGCGCAAACTTTATGAACAACAAGGGTCAGGATTAGGGTTAGCAATTGCCCAGCGTTTAGCTCAATTACATGGAGGAGAGTTTCCCAGCTCCTTACCGTTGACCTTTCTGCCATCGAGCGATCGCCTGCTGCGCGGCTGGGTAGGAGGGAGTATCAGGCGGAACTAAGGCGGCGGTTTTTATCGCCAGTGACAACTGACCCCGCCATGCACGAGAATTGGCGATGAGGTAAATCTGGCGACTCCATTGATTAATTAACTGTTGCGCTTGAGCATAACCCGGTTGACCCACGGAAATTTTACTTAAAGTATTAATTGCTCGATTATAAGACGAGGCTTGATTACGTCGCAGTTGCTGTTTAGCCGCTTGAATAATTGTTTGGTTTTGCTGCTGCTGTTTAGCTTGAGTCTGCCAGGTTTTAATCGCCGACTGCGCCCGATTATAAATCGAGGGATTGGTAGACGGAACTAATTTTGCCGCCGCGATCGCAGACGCAAAATTGCCTTGTTTCGCCCGCCCTTCGGCTAAGTCAAGAATCACCTGACTCCAGCGCTGGATATCCTGTTGCGCTTCTTCGTACAGGGGTTCACCAGGTTCAATTTTCTGGGCTTGGGCGATCGCTTGACTGAAGAGGGAGGCTTGATTGGGTTGGATTCTACCCTTAGCTTGTGCCAAAATCCGTTGGTTCGCTTCCATGGATTCCGGATCAGAGGGTGAGGGTGAGTCTAGGGGCTGTTCCTGGGGTTTACCCGCCGACGCGGCTGTGATACCCCGATTCTCCCCAGGTGAGGGTGGAAGCGGTGAACGAGAGGCTTCAGGTGCAGGGCTAGTCTGATCAGCGACGGGACTTTGAGTCACTGACCCCTCCGTCTCTTCATCGGCTGTGGGTTGGGTTTCGGTGACAGGCTGAATAATCTGGGGACTTGTCCCCGTTTGACGGTTAAGAATTTTGAGCGTGATTAGCATCAGCACCAAAACCAGTATCAGTCCACCCCCTTGCATCAGCCATTGTTTCCATGTCTGATCCTTTGGACTATCGTCTTCTGAAGCGAAACTCGGGGTCGGAATTAAAGCGGTTACTGAGTCGGCATGATCATCAACATCTGTAGGGATTAACGAGTGCGTCGGTTGTTTGTCTGGTATAGCAACAGGATACTTGGAGACAGAGGGGGTTGTGCCATGACCATTATCTGTAGAGGCGTCCCAATAGGCTGACTTGCCATTCGTCTGATCCCCTGATGTTACGGTTGAAGCAATCGGTGTCGCCGTTTTCGCTTCCACGGAAGCGGACAGGGGGATAGGCAAAATGATCTGTTGTCGGGTTGCTTCTGAAGGGATGATAATTAAAGGTGTCTGTATCGGTCGCCAGTGGTGTTGACTTAACTCCGGTAAGCGATCGCGTAAATACTGCTCCAAGTTTGTCAAAGTTAGATCGGTTTGATAATAGCGCAGGGCTTCCAGTAAAGCAGCGCTAAACAAACCATTCCGCAACGCCGTCGCTTCATGGGAAAATTGCCCTAGCTGACTGGACATGATCAGCGTAATTCCCATCTGACGGGCTAATTCCAGGGTTTCTGCACCCACAGGTTCCCCGGCTTGCAGTCCTGGCGATCGGTTAATATCCAGCAAAACCAGCAGATTTTCATCCCCTTGAGGCTGGAGAGAACTAAGGAGCGATCGCATCGGTATCCCGGTACGGGGAATATCCTGGGGATTCCCATCTATGGGCATCAGGTAATCTGCTTGTTGCCAACAAACACCATAACCACTAAAAAAGAACCACCGCCAAGACTTTGATGGGGACGTTTTGCCATTCGTTGGGGAGGGTTGGCGAGTCGCGTCCAGCCAGCGCCAAATATTGTCCCGATTGGGATAGGTGGATTGACGATCAATTAGAGGTGAATGATCGGTTAATACTAAATAATCCTCGGATGACCCATTCCCTTGCTGCACCAGAAACTGCCACAAGGCTTGAGCATCCGCCTGTCCGTAGTTCAAGGGCGGTAAAAACTGATAGCGATTAATGCCAATTGCAACGCAAGCGTAATTTGCCATGGGTTTTGGGTTTCGACGTTGGCGGCTGGAACTTGGTCAGTGTTGCCATCGTCTTGTCGGACTAACGGTTCAGTCTTGATCAAGACATTAAAGACAAAATCATTTTATAGTCTCCACTACCTGTCCGTCAGGA
This sequence comes from Coleofasciculus sp. F4-SAH-05, assembly GCF_040222985.1. Classification (NCBI taxonomy): domain Bacteria; kingdom Bacillati; phylum Cyanobacteriota; class Cyanophyceae; order Coleofasciculales; family Coleofasciculaceae; genus Coleofasciculus; species Coleofasciculus sp. F4-SAH-05. The sequence goes on along the minus strand of NZ_JAVKBY010000065.1, from coordinate 4,459 downwards.
TAACCCTGAAATCGTCTGTCTCCAATGGGGAGATTTGAAGAATCATCAACAATCTGCCCTTCAGGGGTTATCTGAGACAACGTCTGCTGTTAAAATCTCTGTTTCATAACCCGTCGTCTACCCCAATGATCCAGTCAATTGCCCGAAAACAAATTGCGCCGCTCGGTTTATGGGTGTTGGTCGGTTGTACCAGTATCAGTTGGCTAATCACAGCCGCGATCGCACCTGAGATAGCTCAAGCTTACACAGCGCGAGTCGAAGTTGCTCTCAGCAGTCAACCCGATGAAAGTTACGCTAATTTTCTCCGCCGCGCCGAAGCCATTGCTAGAGCCGCCGCACAACGCAGTTTCGATGGTGATATTTTGGTCACTGATGTCGCCGTGACGATTATCGGAGAACATAATAACGCGATCGCGCCCATTATGTTGCTAGAAGTGAGTCGTCCAAACTGGAAACGACGTCCTATTGTTTCATTTTGGGCAACTTATTTTCCGGGGACTCAATCCCTGCTAGACTTTAGCCAGCCATCAGGGTCTAACCCGCCCGCCGAGTCTGAGGCTAATCAGTAAATAGAGAGAGGGCTTGTGCATAATATTTGAGGTAGCGTGCTAGTTCCTCAAATTGCCCAAGCCCTTAAACCATTCAGGTTCTGATTTGTCCCTATATGCAATTGTGTCTTCCGAGGATGGGTTCCCGCCTCAGCAAAACTTCTTAATCTTTTACGTCAATTGGCTGATAAATAACACAGCCGCTTATCAGACGCTCTTATCGCAAAAGGCAGAAAGCTCCACCAAAGTGTAAGTTATTCAACCGGATAGGATAAGGTGCAATATCTTAGCTTAAGATTCACCTTCTCCCGCGCCAAATCATAGATTATGGCGGGAGACTTCTTGCCGGATTAGTTAAAGTGTTTAACAAGCCAAATTTATGTAGGATGGGCAAATTTCCGACTGGTCAAAGCACGCCTGCAAAAACCTATCGTTGGTTGAACTTGTCCACCTCACACTGACCTGATCAGTTTAACCTCAAGACATTCCTGTCGATTTTGCCAATGGTCGGCATATTGTTGCCAAGCTGCACTAACAAGCTGCACTAATTAGACTGGTTTTGTTGTTGTTGACGCTCTTTGACAGCCTGAGTTAACAAGTAAGTCGCTAGGCTACTCAGTGACCGACTTTCCTCCTCTGCCCACTGTTCCAAGGCTCTCTGGATTTCTTCCGGTAGATAAGCAGTGACCCGCCCTTTTAGTTTCATCAGCCCTAAATTTTAATGCTTCAACATATTCCAGTATATAATTTTTCACTGTTTATTGCTCAATCTAAATTCGTTATACGCTAAAATAACACACTTTACGCTGATAAGCCAGATTGGTCAGCGTTTGGACTTTGGACTCACCCTCCGGAGAGCGTTTCCCTCTCTCATCCCCGTGCAACAAAAAGCGAAGCATCCGCTGGTCTCCGGGTCTTCCCCTTAAAAGGGGGACGGCAGGGGGATCTATAAGGGAAGAGGGGGATTTTAAGGAGATGGAGAGGAGCTGGGGGAGAGGGCTATAGCCTGACATGCTGCCAAATTGTCCAAATCTCCACAGGAGAAATTAACCCAAATGGGTATACCTTAAATGTTCCATAAGGCTTACAATTATTTATAATATTTTTAAGGGGACTAAAAAAATGATATCGCACTCTAATCCTAAAGCGTTAGCTTTACAAAACCTGCATTTTGTTAAGTTTCAATGAAGCATAAAATCGAATCAAATCTACTATATTAATCGCCTAAAAAATAGGAAACTAAAGAGTCGATAAATCGTCATTTATTCTGAGTAGTCCTGACCCGACAATAGGCAACAACCAATGACATACAAGATGAACACAACAGTATTGACCAATTGCTGGTTGGTGGTTGCCAATCTATTCACCATGACCAAGAAAAAAAGTAAACGAACCCACTATCTACTGTTGACGTTACTCCTGGCGGGCTTACCAACGCAGGGGCTGGCTCAATCGGTTGTTGAAGCCCCAGATGGGACAGGTACTATTGTCACATCCAATGGTGATCAGTTTGACATTACCGGGGGACAAACTTCTGGGGATGGGGTGAATCGTTTTCATAGCTTCAGTGAGTTTGGTTTAGACGCGAATCAAACGGCTAATTTTATTTCTGATCCTACTATTAAAAACATTCTGTCCCGTGTGACAGGTGGTGACCCTTCCGTCATTAACGGGTTGCTGCAAGTGACGGGGGGAAATTCTAATCTATTTTTAATGAATCCTGCGGGTATTGTCTTTGGTGACAATGCTCAACTTAACATTCCCGCATCCTTTACCGCTACAACCGCTACGGGGATTGGTTTTGGGGACAATTGGTTTAATGCACAAGGGGCAAATAATTATGCCACATTGATCGGTCAACCCAATGCTTTTACATTTAACACCGCCAACCCCGGATCAATTGTGAATGCAGGTGATTTGGCGGTAGAATCTGGACAAGATTTAAGCTTAATTGGGGGTACGGTTGTCAGTACGGGTAGCTTAACTGCACCAGAGGGAGACATTAGTGTGACCACTGTCCCTGGTGAGAGTATGGTGCGGATTAGCCAAGCTGGATATATGCTGAGTTTAGAGGTTCAACCCTCTGCGTCAATCCCATTAACTCCCCTGAATTTGCCTCAATTATTAACCGGGAGTGGACAAGTAGCGGGTGTTGAGGTGAGTAGCGGTGGAGAAGTTAAGTTAGTTGGGTCAGGTATCGCTGTAGAAAATGGGGATATCGTGGCGCGTAATGTGAATTCCCAGATGGCTACACTATCAGCTCAGCATAATCTGACGTTAGTGGAAAGTCAGTTACAAACCACGGGAGACTTAAATCTGCTGGCAAAGGATACAGTACGGGTGCGGGATAGTCTAGTTAATCCGTTTCTTGCCCAAGCTGGAGGACATCTCTACATTCAGGGGAATCAGAGTATTGATATCTTGGCGCTAAATCATCCACAAACACCGTTTCAAAGTGGTGGAAATCTCAGTTTAGTCAGTGATGGCAATATTTCTGGCGATGCTCACTTTACTAGTGGGGGCAATTTCTCGATTCTTAATTTATCGGGAGAGCCAGGTAATTTTGTTAGCCTTTATGACCCAATTATTCGGGTTGATGGTGATGTTGAATTTGGTGATTACACAGGTGCAGCCCTTTTGGTAGAGGCGACAGGTAGTATCCAGGGGGGCAATATTACGATTACTAGACCCGATGATTCTCTTGATGCTAATGCAGGAATTTCTAATTCAGATTTGCAGCTTTTGACCAGTCAACCAACCCTGATTTTGCGAGCTGGGTTGGATGCGGTAACTTCTACTAACGTTCCTGCAACTGAAGGATCAACCAATTTTCAAACACCAGGATCGCCGTTATCGCTGCCACCAGGAAGTATCAATGTAGGAAATATTAACACTTCCGATGAAGTTTCTGTACTTAACCAAGCTGATGCAGGCCCTGTAATATTGTTTGCCACGGGTGACATTATTACAGACACTATAACGGCGACTACAAGTATGGGTAGTGGAGACAATTCTGGTTTTGTAAATCTGTTGGCTCAAGGAAATATTACGACTGACACTATCAACACCAGTGATAAAGGACAGGGGAATGCGGGTTCTGTAACAGTAACAGCCGGAGGTAATATTAGCATTAATGGTATAGATGCCAGTGAACAAGGACAAGGTAATTCAGGCGACGTAACCTTGACAGCAGGGGGTTCGATTACACCAGGCAATATCAACCAAGATGCTCTCCCACCAGGCGATATGGGTCAGGTTCAGATCACACCTAACCAACCCAATCCCCAACCGCCACCCAATCCCCAACCGCCACCCAATCCCCAACCACAACCCAATCCCCAACCGCCACCCAATCCCCAACCACAACCCAATCCCCAACCACAACCCAATCCCCAACCGCCACCCAATCCCCAACCGCCACCCAATCCCCAACGGATTTATGAACGGATTCCTGCACTGATTTATGAACGGATTCCTCAACCAATTCCTGAACCGGAACCGATTACTGAAGCCGAACCAATTCTTGAAGTAGAACCCAATCCTGAAGCCGAACCGATTACTGAACCAATCTCTGAAGTAGAACCCAATCCTGAACCGGAACCGATTACTGAACCAATCTCTGAAGTAGAACCCAATCCTGAACCGGAACCGATTACTGAACCAATCTCTGAAGTAGAACCCAATCCTGAACCGGAACCGATTACTGAACCAATCTCTGAAGCCGAACCCAATCCTGAACCGGAACCGATTACTGAACCAATCTCTGAAGCCGAACCCAATCCTGAACCGGAACCGATTACTGAACCAATCTCTGAAGTAGAACCCAATCCTGAACCGGAACCGATTACTGAACCAATCTCTGAAGTAGAACCCAATCCTGAACCGGAACCGATTACTGAACCAATCTCTGA
>NZ_JAVKBY010000018.1:0-41794 GCF_040222985.1 Coleofasciculus sp. F4-SAH-05 | reverse complement strand
GTATTAGTAGCGAGCAAGATGCAAAGCCTGCGGCATGGCTTCGCTTAACGCACTACAAGAATTTCGTCATTGTGTAAGCTAAAGGTGATTGGTGATTTGGCGACTTGAACTCACGATCGCATGTCTCAGAAAAACGAAATTCAATGTACAATAAAACTTTACCGATTGGACGCAAACCCGATGAACTAATTCCGCCTTACCAGGAACCCTTTGTGCCGCTTTCCCAATGTCCCGGACGCAATGTCCCGGACGGCGAAATCAGCTCAATAAGCAGGCGTTTCATTCAGGAAGTTATCCGATTACCCGCCGATTATTTATCATTGTTAAACAAATATGTCACAGAAGAACGAAACTGGAACACTTATTGCTGCGTTGGTAATTACACTTGTTATATTAGCGGGTGGTTTTTGGTGGTTTACTCGTCAATCGGGTATGAATTTGGGAACATTGACGGGAGGTGAGAATAACTCGACTCAAAATCCATCCCCACCCACTCAACCTGTTAATCCGGGAACGCCAGCCGCGAATCCTAACACGGCTTTTGCACCGCCTCAAACTGTCCCCAGTGGTACAATTGTTCGGATCGCCGGTTCGACGAGTATGGTGCAAATTAATCAAGCCTTGAAACAAAGTTTTGAACAGCAGTTTCAAGGTACAACTGTGGAAACCCAAGCTGGGGGTTCAGATCAGGGGATTCGGACGCTGTTAACTGGAGGTACAGATATTGCGGCGATTTCTCGTCCTCTAATCTCCCCAGAACCGTCCCAAGGCTTAGTGGCTGTACCTGTGACAAAAGATGCGATCGCGATCGTGGTGGGTGAGGCAAATCCCTTTCAGCGAGGTTTAACTCAGGCGCAAGTGCAGCAAATTTTTCAAGGACAGATTACCAATTGGTCACAAGTCGGTGATGCTTCAAAACAGATTCGCGTGATTAATCGTCCCCCGGTTAGCGGAACTCGTCAGGCGTTTCAAGAACTGGTACTCAATGGTGGGCAATTTGGTACAACACCCAACATTGTCACAATGCAGCAAGATGCAACAACTCCAATTTTGCGAGAATTGGGCAACAACGGAATTAGTTATACCACCTACGCCCAGGTTGCGGATCAACAAACGGTGCGAACTGTACCCGTCGATGGGTTAACTCCAGAAGCGGCGAATTATCCCTATCAACGAGAACTTTACTACGTCTACAAGCAACCTGCAACTCCTCAGGTGCAAGCCTTTCTGGGTTATGTTGGTTCACCCCAAGGACAAGGTGCGATCGCGGCGACTAATCAGTAAATGGATATAGATATAACGATATCATGCTAACAACTCATCGACGGCTACGCTAAACCCAGTCAGAACAACCTGCGTACTCACTACGTCACCGGAACGAAATGCTAATGTCTGATTCTGAGTGATCACCAAAATCCAACGAGTCTCCGGAAACACTAACCAAACTTCTTGACAGCCTGACTCTAAATACTCCGTCGCCTTGGCAAATAAGTCCTCGGCTGTATCTGTCGGTGAGGCAATTTCGGCAATCAGAGGGGGGCTTTGGGGTTGGAAATTCATAGATCCATTAGGATGGAGATCCCACTTGTCTTTCAGTGTATATGGAGTCAAAAGTAGCTAAAGATACATTTAACCACCGAGTTTTCACGGTGAAATCCTTTAGTAACGATGTGAGTATCAAATCTCAGTTTCAACGACAGCTTTGGCAGGCAATTGACAGAATCAACACCTTACCCATAGCGGCTCAGTTGACACCGAAGACTGTACCTTTACACCGTGTATCTACTTATAATTATGTATGCTATCGGTCTGCGATCGCACTCAAGTTATCTTCGGCTTGGCAACAGACTCCCTTAGACATCGCCCATCAGCTTACCGCCGCTTTGTTGACGCTTTCTCAAGAGTCTGCTGACGCGATTGGTATCAATTTTACCGTTGAAGTATTGCCTCCAGGCTGGATTATTTTCCGACTTAGCGATCGCGCCTTAGCCATCTACTTACAAGGGTGCTTTAAAATTACCCCTTTTCCATCAGTCCCCGAAAATTACTTAAACGAGAAACTTCAGAAAAAAGGGGGAGCCGGGGATAGGGAAAAACAACAACAAAATCAGCTAAATTCTGACAAAATTTTTCCCGTTCAATATATTCATGCCCGTTGCTGTTCGCTTTTACGCTTGGCTGACGAGCAGGGGTTAATTCAGGTATTAATTACGATCATTTTCCCAAATCCAATTCCTTGGGTTGAAGTAGCAAGAGAGTCGGATCGGGAGTCGGTGCACCTACGTTTAACCCATCCTGCTGAATGGGAGTTGATTGTCCAGCTTTTAGATTTGTTAGACGTGATGAGTGCTTCCGATTGTCAGCGTTGGGTTAAACAAGGATTGGCTGTAAGTGAGGCTTATGAGCAATTTGACAAATCCTGCCGAATTTGGGGAGAGGTGAAGATTCATGACTTGCCCTTGGCTCAAGCGAGATTGGGGTTAATCGGGGTTACGCAGGTGGTGTTGCGATCGCTCCTGGAAAAATTGGGTGTATCTGCTCCTAGAGCGTTGTAGGCACTGGGGAAGATGGGGGAGCAATGTTCCAGACGTAGCATGCTACGTCTGGGATCTGGGGGAGAAGAAATTAAATTTAGCTGATCCGGCGATAGGTTCCCCACGCTCTAATCTTCGATTGAGCGTGGGATGAATCGCCAGTACCCGTAGGGTCGGTGTAGGAGGACGTCACAGCTTATTTGAGGAGCATAGAAAAACAACTTTTCTTACGAGGCGTGACATTTTCCACTTATTCCGGTATCATTCTGAATGTGTGAGGAGCGAACCAGCGAGGGAACCGAGACGAAACACGGACAGTCGTCGGTTCCCTTTCTGATCTAGGGAATGTCACAGAATTAACGCTTCAATGGCTGTGGCTACGCCATCTTGTTCAACCGAGGGAGCTACCCACTGCGCGATCGCCTGAACTTCGAGAGGCGCATTGCCCATGGCGACGCCAAACCCTGCATAGTCCAGCATTTCGATATCGTTAAAGTTATCGCCAATTGTCATAATATTTTGGGCAGATAATCCCAGCAAGTCTTCGGCTAGGTAGCGCACGGCTTCTCCTTTGTTGACGAGGGGATTGGTGGCTTCAAAGAAGGTGGCGACTGATTTAGTCAGGTAAAGTTCAGCGGGGGTGTATTGCTGGCGCAATCTGCTAAATAATTGGTCGATAACCGTTGTATCCTGACAGAGGGCTAATACCTTGGTGGGTTCGTTGGTGAGTACCTGACGCAAGTCACCCACTGATAGCGGTTGAATATCTGCCCGTTGAGCATAGCGCTGGGTTTCGGGGGTCATTTCCCGAACATACAACTGATCGTTGATATAGAAATGGACGGAAAGCTGCGATCGCAGCATGTCACTCTCAAAATAATCCAATAATTGTTCAGCCCTAGCACGGGAGACGGATAAATGGCGGTGAATTGTCTCTGTGGCGGGATCTTGAATCCATGCGCCTTGATACGCCAGAATCGGTAGGGTAGAACCCACCTGCCGATGGAAGCGTAAAGCAGAACAGTACATGCGTCCGGTTGCGATCGCGACTTGAATCCCCTTTGCTTGTACCCTACGAATGGCTTGCTTGACAGGTTCTGTAATCGTGTTGGATTCACCTGCGATCGTGCCATCAATATCCAGAACCAGTAATTGAATGTCCAGGCTATCTCGCTCTTGAGGTTCTAAGGATTGGGACATCTGTTTTATAGTGTTTATTTAGGGCTTACTGAATTAAGCTGAAAGCTATACTATACAAGGGTTTTAATCCATTTTTACACAGGGCGATACCGGGGAAAACTTGGTAACTCAATTGATGACAATGACTTAATTTTTTTCGGGCGTCGTAGGGGATAAACCACAGGTGAGGGCCAATTGGGTTGGGGGAGAGTCACCTCATTCTCTTCATCCCATTCATCTTCAGTCGCCTCAGTCTCTGCTGAGGATAGTTCGGATTCATCACCGGTTTCTGTGTCCCTTCCGGGTTCGAGCATCCAAGGGTTTGGCTCCTGAACTAAATCGTATGCGACTTCTGATAATCCTGAAGCTTGCGCCAGGGAGTTCATTTCCGCCAGAAGTTGTCGTTCGGCTTCTAACTCCGCCGCCGTACTGTCTGAAATCGGGGTTACGGTTGAGTCGATTGGCGTTGTTAATGGGTGAGACTCCGAGGGTTCAGTAACGTCTTCGGTATCTGAAGCAGATGTCGCCAATAATGAATCGAGCTGGAGGGGACGATTCCAAAGGGGTTCGGTATCAGTTGAGGATTCATCGACTAAGAAATCCTGTTGAGCAGACCAAGGTTGGATCGGTTGGGCTTTGGGGACAACACCGCCTACATCCCGTTTTGGACGGGTGGCTTGGGCAACGCTATCCTGACGATTCGGCATTTCCAGGCATTTTTCCAGGGCGACTTTGAATTGTAAGGTTTGCTGTTGTTGTCGGTGTAAGCGGGTTTTAAGTTCTCGACAGGTATTGGCGGATTGCAGTAAGTGATGGGATTGTTCGTTATTCCGTTGCTGGGTGAGAGCGCATTCCCGTTCTAGTTGTGCCACTCGTTCTTGAGAGCTTTGTAGTTGCTCGGACAAGGTTTCAATCAGAATTTGCTGGCGAGTTGCGGCTTGATGGGAGGATTCTAGGGTATGGAAGAGACGAGTTAATTGGTCTTGCAGCGTGTTAAGTTCCTCGCCTTGGCGGACAATTAGACTATCCTGCTCTTGCGATCGCACCATCTCGGCGTTTAAGGCGTCCTGTTTTTCACTCAGGGCGTTCTGTAGTTGGGCAATTTGTTCCAGCAAGCGGCGATTGCGCTGGCGCATTTTTTGGGCAAGGGCAAACCAATCCGCGTCTTTGTTGCGAGATTCTGCCAGGGTGGGGAGTGATTCAGGATAGCTTGTGTCTGCCTCAACGTTGACTGTGGAGTCTGACTCGACGGTTTGGTCGATTTCCACATCCGGCTGTGGTTCATCCTCATTCATGTCGGCTATCTGAAAGAGGTTGATCAGCGTCTCAGATGCAGGATTCTCTTGCTCATCGGGGTTGGGTTCAGCACTCTCATCTGTCCATTCACTGGACTCCGGGAGAGGCTCTTTATTGGGGGTGTCAGAATCACTCATAGCTCTTCATCCAGAGGGTCACAAATCAACCCAATTATGAATTATGGGTTATAAATTTTAATAAGACACAAAACTCGCCAGATTACAAATTGTGCTGGGAGAATTTGAGAACCGCCGAAGACGAGTGATAAGAGCATTGGCATAAAGTCCCTCTGCTCCTCTGCCCCTCTGCCTTTGTTTTTCATGACTCCTTGACGAGAATGTCTACCAATAAATCTTGATGCATCAACGCCCGATCCACTAAGGATTGGATTTGATCGCGGCTCTTGGAATTACCATTGGCATAGTAATCGATCCAGGTATGCGCGATCGCGTTTTGGTCATCGGGTATGTCGGTTAACTTCCATCCGGGTAAGTCAAGTTCTGCCATTAGGGAATCAACCTTCGGGTCATAGCTTAAGGCAAAACAGCGACAGTCTTGGGCTGCTGCCATAATCAGACTGTGGTAGCGCATCCCAATTGCCATTTCTACTCCCCGAAACAATCCTTTTAATTGTTGGGGTTCATCGAGCTGAAAAATCTGATGGGTATCCGGAAGCTGGGAGGCAATGGATTGGGCGATGCTCAGATCTTGAGATGCCTGAAATGGCACCAGTAGTATACAGGTTTTGGTTGCCCCCTGAAAGTTTATCAGAGCTTGGGTGAGGTTGGCGAGACGCTCTTGGGTAAGATGGGGGTGCGATCGCAAGGTGACGGCGACTCTCGGTGCAGGTAAGTCCCATAATCCAGGGACTGGGGTTGAGTCTAATGCCCAGACTGGATCAGGAGCAACCCGAAACGGAACCTGCCAATCGGCGAGGAGGGCGGCTGAGGTGCGATCGCGCACACTGACGCCTGTACACCCTTGAAAACATTGTCGCGCCATCCAGCGCGTTAGAGGACGCTGCAAGGGACCAATTCCCTGCGCCCAAGCAATGGTTTTTAAGCCCCGCTTTTGAGCTAATCCCATAAGTCCACTGTAGTACACTGGACTCATGGCACTGGTGGCGTCTTGGATTAAACTCCCACCCCCCCAGATCAAACTATCGGCTTGGTTAAAGGCTTCTAGCACACGAAACGCTGAGGTGCGATCGCAGGTTTCTACCCCATACCGTTTACGTGTCTGGTTCGGATTACCAGAAAGCACCAGTGGTGTTATCGATTTAGGCAACATTTGTAGCAACGACGCCAGTAACGCCTCATCACCCCCATTGCCCTTGCCATAATATCCGCATACTATTGCCCGTTTCTGCCCCATGCCCTGATTTGTGATCCGTGTTTGCCTATCAGTTTAGGACAGTCCGCGATCGCTGTGTCGATTATGTTTGAGATAGTTATGTCGTTTTCTTGTTACATTTGTAATACGTTGAGATTACTAACGATCTGTTTCTGGCGATCGCACATCCAATTCACAGAATGAATCCTAACTTAATCCTGCCCGTCGGCACACAAGTTGTTAGTCGTGTCGAGGTAAAAAATTCTGCCAATGAACCCTTATGTGTACGCGGTGCGGTTGGTGTTATCGTCAAATCACCCACCGATAATTCCCATGCGTATCTTATCCGTTTGCCAAACAACGTTGAAATCACCCTAAATCGACAGGAATTTAGTATCCGCAAGCATTTTCAAAACGAAGGATTACAGCAAGCCGCTGATAGCCTGAGTGATTACAATTTATACGAATATGTCATCTATCGTTGTATTGTCGGGTCTAGAGCTTTTGGTTTAGATCAGGAAACCTCAGATATTGACCGTCGCGGGATTTACTTACCCCCTGCTGATATTCACTGGTCACTTTACGGCATTCCCGAACAGTTAGAAAATCAGGAAAATCAGGAATGTTATTGGGAATTGCAAAAGTTTTTAATCTTAGCGCTTAAAGCCAATCCCAATGTTCTAGAATGCTTGTATACACCCTTAGTCGAGACAGCAACCCCCATCGCCAAAGACCTACTAGACCAGCGAGAAATGTTTCTCTCGCAATTAGTCTATCAAACCTATAACGGTTATGTAATGTCCCAATTCAAAAAAATGGAGCAAGATCTCCGTACAAAAGGACAGATTCGCTTAAAACACGCCATGCATCTGATCCGCTTGTTATTATCAGGGATTACAATTCTCAAAGAAGGCTTTGTTCCCGTTAAAGTCGAGGACTATCGACAGCAATTGCTAGCGATTCGCCAGGGAGACATGGCGTGGGAGGAAGTAAATGCTTGGCGGTTAGCGTTACATCATCAGTTTGATGAAACCTTGAGAAAAACCTCATTACCCGAACGCCCAGACTATGAAAAAGCCAACACCTTCTTAATAAAAGCACGGCGAAGTCGCTCGTAATTGTGCTTGTAATTGCGCTTGTAGTTGAGCTGTCTTCGCCCTAAACGTTTACCTCCCTTCCTATAATGAATAATGGATCAAAATATTTGCCACACATCATAACCTTGTAGAGACGTAGCATGCTACGTCTCTACTGTTTAGAAAATTAAATCGCAAATAAACCTCATGTGTGATACATTTGTTGCCCTACCAAACTCAACACTCAACGGTGATATTATTTTCGGCAAAAATAGCGATCGCCCCCAGGGTGAAATTCAAGATGTTGTCGTCATTCCCGCCAGAAACTACAACTCAAACACAACAGTTGAATGCACCTATATCTCAATTCTCCAAGTTGAGAAAACCCTAGCCGTGATCCTCTCCAAACCCCGATGGATGTGGGGTGCAGAAATGGGGGCAAATGAATGTGGCGTTGTGATTGGCAATGAAGCCGTTTGGACAGTTGAACCCTATAAAACTAAAGGTTTGCTGGGCATGGATTTAGTCCGCTTAGGATTAGAACGAGGCAAAACAGCATTAGAGGCGCTTCATGTCATCACCCAGTTGCTAAAAGAATATGGACAAGGAGGGAATTGTGCCGAAAATTTTTCCATGAATTATCATAACTCATTTATTTTGGCAGACTCCCAAGACGCCTGGGTATTAGAAACCGCCGGTGAGTATTGGGTAGCTGAACGAATACAACAAGGAACCCGCTCAATTTCTAATAATCTCAGTATTCGGAATTCAGGTGATCTGCGCCATCCAGAGATAATTAACTATGCAGTGAATCGGGGATGGTGTACGGGAGAGGAAGATTTTGATTTCGCCAGCATCTTTTCGGAAGGAGGATATTCAGAATCACTATCCATTGATTCCAGAGAAGGGCGAGTCAGACAGTTATGTCAAGTTAATGAAGGCAAATTTTCGATTGAGACAGCACAATCAATTTTACGAGAACACAAAGGTAATATTTGTATGCACGGCGCCTTTGAAAGTGCCGGAAGTCAAGTTTCGTCTCTATCCCACGATGGATGCAAACACTGGTTTATTGAGCAGCCGTTTCCCTGTCAGCAAACTTATAAACAAAAGCGTTTTTTAGTCGATTCAGTGTCAGTATAGCCTCGTTCCCCGGCTTTACCTCCGGTAGTCGCGGCTCCATCCGCCAAGAATTTCCGGATCAAAATTGGTAAAAATTGTAGCTTAAGTTGACACGGATGCCGCCTATTAGAGGCGTATCCACCTACTAAAAGTGTCCCTGGAAGACTACTCACTGGTTTTAGGCAAGTCATGATTGAAAGACAAAATCGCTTACTTCCCGCTGTTGGCAAACAGCCGTATCCACTATTATTTGTCACCATTAGCGGGTCACATTTGTATGGGTTTCCCTCACCCGATTCGGATTACGATTTGCGCGGTAGTCACATTTTACCAATACAAGACGTCATCGGACTAGAAACCGGACGTGAGACGATTGAAGTGTCGCAAATTCGAGACGGATTGGAACTAGATTTAGTTACTCACGATATCAAAAAGTTCTTTTCTCTACTCCTAAAAAAGAATGGATATGTCTTAGAGCAATTGTACTCTCCGCTTATTGTTCATACAACACCAGAACATCAAGAACTCAAAGCGATCGCGCAAGGGTGCATCACTCGCCACCACAGCCATCATTACTTAGGTTTTGCCCGCACTCAATGGCGACTGTTTGGCAAAGAATGTCCGCGTCGCATTAAGCCCTTGCTTTATGTCTATCGGGTTTTACTCACGGGTATTCATTTAATAAAAACGGGTGAAGTGGAAGCCAATTTGCTCAAATTGAATGAAGAATTTGGATTATCATATATTTCCGATTTAATTGCCCAGAAATTAGCCAGTGCGGAAAAATCTCCGATAGAAGAGGGAGATTTAGCGTTTTATCGGGGAGAATACGAACGGCTGTATGAGGAATTAGAACAAGCCAGTCAGTCGAGTGAACTCCCTGCCGCACCCTCGGCAAAAGAGGCGTTAAATGACCTGCTAATTCGGTTACGCTTGAATGGGGAAGATGGGGCAAATAAATGACATCGTGTCTTGCTACGCAAGGATTATATAAATCCCCAAAAATCAATTTTAACAAAAAGTAATTTTTGTTGGTAGTGCGAGCATCTTGCTCGCTACCCATTCCCAATTTAAATGTATAACAGCTTATGTCTGTATAACGATGTTCAAGGAAAAATCAAGCCAAATCATGGCAACTCTCATTCAGATTTGGCGATCGCAAGCTAATAAGCCTCTGTTCTGGAAGCTTGCTATTATCCCGATTTTAGGGGTAATCCTAACAGTTGCGGGGCTTTGGGTATTTCTAGAAATTGCGGATGAGGTGTTAGAAAAGCAAACTCAGGCAATTGACACAACCCTAATGTTGCTGGTTAAACAATTTCATTCACCGCTGCTGGATTGGGTAATGCGGGGTGCTTCGATTATTGGTGGAACCGTAGTTTTTACTCTAATGTGTTTAATTTTAGGGGCAATATTTTGGGGGCGACAACAGCGGGTTTATTTTACCGCGTTAGCGATTACAGCTATTGGTGGAACTGGATTAAACCTGTTAATTAAACAGTTATTTAACCGTCCACGTCCCCAACTCTGGCAAATTACCAAGGGTGAACCCAATACATCAAGTTTTCCCAGTGGTCATGCCATGTTATCACTGGTTATCTATGGTTTTATTGGCTATTTACTAGCCCGTCATTTTCGCCGTTGGCGGTGGTGGATTGTCAGCTTAATTATTGTATTGATTGTCCTGATTGGCTTCAGTCGGGTTTATCTGGGTGTTCATTGGTTCACGGATATTGTAGCCGGACAAGCGGCGGGATTAACCTGGCTGATGGCTTGTTTGTTAAACCTTGAGATTTACCGACGCTATCACCAATACCGTAAAAAATCACCGCCGTCACTCTCATCCTAATTTGAGGACAATGGCACGCTCAATAAGCATTTTTATTCACCGAAATTCTTGATATACCGTAGGGTGGGCATTGCCCACCAGCCAAAATTTCAGTACCCTTCAATTTAAGGGTTATGGAGTTGTCGCAGCAATAAAGCAAAACCACCATGGAAGCGGTTATCTTAATCGGAATTCAGGCGTCAGGGAAATCATCATTTTGCCGCGATCGCTTTTATAATACTCATATCCGGATTAACTTGGATATGCTCAAAACTCGGCATCGGGAAAAGATTCTGGTTCAAGCTTGTCTCGATGCTCAACAGCGGTTTGTTGTAGATAACACGAATCCAAAGCCGGCAGATAGGGCGCGTTATATTGTACCCGCGAAGGACAATAGATTTCGGGTAGTGGGGTATTATTTTCAATCGGTTCTAGAGGATTGTAAGCGACGAAATTCTCAACGCCAAGGGAAACAAGTGATTCCTGTAACAGGGATTTTAGCAACGCACAAAAAGCTGGTTTTACCGCGTTGGCATGAAGGCTTTGATGCGCTTTATTATGTGAAAATAGGGACAAATTATTCGTTTATTGTCAAAGAGTGGGATCAATACAGCAAGGGATAGTTGTACTTATATCTTGCGCCACTCCCGTTAAACCACCTTGGGTTCAAACCCAAGGATTAACGCGAAAGTCAGCTAAGGTTGTCAAGTTCTAATAATTTAAACTATTAGTTTATCCAGAACGGTTTAAATTTTCCAATCATGTTACTGTCTTAACAAAACGTCATAATTGCTCGTTTTTTACCTCTGTTTGGGAAAAAGCTACGATTTTTCAGGGGTTTCGGCGATTGTGAGGGGATTGTACCATTTTAAGGTATACTCTTTACTGTGGGTGTTTTGTAAGTCAAAATAATCTTGACCCAGCTAAATCCCTTGAATATTCGTAGAACTTTGTATAATTTATGGTTTTCGTCTCACGCCCAATATCCCATTGGACGCATGTATTTTGTTAAAGTTACGATAAAAATTATTGCCAAGTATTGACAAAAACACAGATTACACAGATGAGATGGTATGTTCCCAAACACTGAATAGTGAGAGACACAGATTGACACAGACAACTAAACTGAAGTTCCCCCCATTCAGATGTACTACACCCAGGCTAAAGCATTACACCGTAGGGGTTTTAGCGCTAAAACCCCTCAAAAATCGTACATAAGTAGCACTTGCCAAAATAGCGCGTTGGCGGAGCCTGTTCCTTCAGAACGTATCGCTAATGATTGCAATATGACAAGAGATCGGTTGAAACCCACGCTACATCAAGGTTGAGCGCGATTGTACACATGTAGGGCGGCTAAAAAATCGCGGAAAGCCGCACGGTGAGGCAGTTTTGATTTTTTGGCTGGGGGAACTTCAGTTTAAAAGGTCAGCATCAGCGCCGAGGAATAATAATGTTACTACCTCTATGTCTCAGTCTTGGTCTATTCACTGAGGGGCAAATATCACTGACTCGCGTTGAACCAGTAGGGACAACTTTCTCTCTCCAGTCCGAACAACGAATCTTAGCAGAATTTCTTTGAGTCACTCTGATTAAATCATTGGGATTCAGAGATTCAGGAGCATTGATACGTCTATACCGTAACCAGTGACTAATCTAGCCCAGCCTAATTCTTATATAAACTATATTGGACAAACTCTTTACCCTCAAGAGATGAATAATCTGAATCTGGTCTTTCGAGGGCAAAAATACCTTTGAGGAGCAGGTTAACAGCAACCGGATAGTTTTTGGATAAGATATGTAAACGAGCTAAATTACTGTTAGCCACGGGAAAGCCACTTTGTACAGCAATACCATACTCTTTACGAGCGCGTTTTAAATCTTGCAGATCCTCGTAAATAATCCCTAAGTGATAATGAGCTTCCGCGTAGTCTGGGTTAAGTTTTATGGCGCGTTGAAATTGAGACTCGGCACTGTCTAAACGTCCGGCTTGATAATCTCGATATCCCATATTGTTGTAGATAAGAGCAATGCGCGGCAGAGACAAGCGAAAACCCACAAAAAACAACAACAGTAAACTAGCCGCGCCAAACTTAGCTTCTTGCCAAAATTGCTTGGGAATCCGCCATCGTTTCAGCGTTCCTTCAACAACTGTCTGTCCTGTTTTCGTCAGTGCGCCTCCCCCAGCCAAAGCCAACATACTTTGACCAATGACCGCAAAGGCACCAAATGTACCCACTCCACCATTTAAAAAACGGGACGAGATATCAGTCAATAGGCTAAATGTCGCTGCTAGCCAAACAATAGCCAGGGTATCCCAGGCGAGATCTAACTGATCCCACCAATGGACGGGAATTTTGGCAAACCACCACCACGCCTTAACTGGAGGATGGCGGATGTCGCGCAGTTCGTCCAGTTTAGCCACCATGAGGCTAAGATGTTCCCGACCAATTTTTTTGGGTAGGGTTTCATACTGTTGTTCTAGGCGACTATCCAGATCACTAATTTTGACTAAACTCTCTGCATCACTCTCGGCGTTATCGAGTTGGTTTTGTAATCCATCACGCGCCACAACAGTATCTACAACCTGTTGCAGCAATACCTTATAATCCGTGGTTTTTGATTGAGCTGTTGTTTCTTCCAGGGTTTTTATGGCTGTTTCATAGCGGGTGAGCCAGTTGTGTAACTCACTGGAGGGTTGGGGATTGGTCAAAAACCACCACCAGGCTGCTGATGGAGGATGAAAACTTGCTCGCCAGTTGGCTAAGTCAACACTTTGAACAATTTTTTCGGTTTGTCCCTTGAGGCGTTCGTCGAGTTGCAGCAGAGCTAGGAGAAGTTGGGCTGATTGGTGAGAAGATTGAGAAAGGGCTACTCCAACGGCGTCACGAGCGATTAAAACGTCTAGGATTTGCTCCGGTGATGGGGACTCAACTGCCTCGACTGTATGCAAGGCAGTATCATAATCCTTTAATGCCGTCTCTAATGGAGAGCTCATTCTCAATCCCAGAGATTTTTTCTAGATTTTGGATAATATCCAGTATGCCACAGCTTAAATAACAGCACTGGCTTGGATAAAGCAAAAGCATTATCCATTCAAGCTATTTAGGGGACTACCTTGGATTCTCGGGTAGGGGCGACCCGCTTGCATAAATGAACAACTGTATCCACTCAATTGGGTCGGGTCGCCCTCCACTTACGGCAGATTGCAGGGGGAGTGACAAGCTAGGGCGGGTTTTGTTGTTCATTTAGTGAGGAGGGCGGGTTTTGTTATTCATTTATCGGTGGGGAGGGCGGGTGCAAGTTGTTCCGTTATTGGTGAATATTTGAATTGAGTCCCTAAACCCGCCCCTACAATTGTCCCTAAACCCGCCCCTAGACTATTGCTTTATCATCTTGATTCACGACCCGATTTAACTTACCACTGTGATACCCTTCTAAATCTAGGGTGACATATAAAAAGCCTAAATCTTGAAACGCTGACACCAGGGTCGGTAAATCCATGGTCAACACAAATTCTTTAATTTGTTCCGGCGATAATTCAATGCGTGCGGTATCCCCTTGGGAACGCACCCGCAAATTTTTCCACCCTAATTTCCGTAAATAAACTTCTGCCCGCCCTACCCGTTGCAGTTTCGCGATCGTAATTTCTTCGCCGTAAGGAAAGCGAGAACTTAGACAAGGTTGTGCAGGTTTATCCCACCAGGGAAGTCCTAACTGTTGCGAAAGTTGGCGCACTTCCGCTTTCGTCACCCCCACTTCCGCTAAAGGCGATCGCGCCCCTCGTTCTTGCGCGGCTTGAATCCCTGGGCGATAGTCCCCCAAGTCATCAGCATTGATGCCATCCACGACATAGGGATAACCCCGTTGCAGTGCCAAAGGTTTCAGCGTATCGTGAAGTTCACTTTTGCAAAAATAGCAACGGTTAACCGGATTCGCCTTATAATTGGGATTATTCATTTCATCGGTTTGCACCAATTCATGAGGAATGCCAATCACCGCTGCTTGAATCCGGGCATCTTCCAATTCTTCAGGTAGCAGAGACGGGGATTCGGCAGTTACAGCTAAAGCGCGATCGCCTAAAGCCTGATAAGCAATCTTGGCAACTAAGGTGCTATCCACTCCTCCAGAATAGGCAATCAATGCCCGATCCATTTGAGCAAATAAGCGGGTGAGTTGTTCAAGTTTATTATTTAACATAGTTGTCAAGACAGATGACTCCAAGGCAGAAGGCAGGAGGCAGAAGGCAGAAGTTATGCCTTATTGTAGGGGATTGTAGGGGATTGTAGGGGCGGGTTTAGCCGTTTAATTGGCGGGTATACCGATAAGTTATCAACAAAACCCGCCCTCTTATCGTTTAGATTTGAGCGGAATGGTAAATGACGAGCCGTTTAATTGACGGGTATACCGATAAGTTATCAACAAAACCCGCCCTCTTGTCGTTTATATTTGAGCGGAATGGTAAATGACGTAGCTTGCTTGGAGAAGAGCGAGTATGACACAAACAAAGGACAAATGACCAATAACAATTAAGCCAAAAGCGATTCCCCTTGTTCATCCGAAGTTGCCAACTCTTCTAAACGTTCCTGTTGATCCTGGGTAATACAAGATTGAATCACAGACTCCAAATCCCCTTCCAGCAAGCTATTCAGAGAATAGTTTTGACTCAAGCGATGATCCGTGACCCGATTGTCCTTATAATTATACGTGCGAATCTTCTCCGATCGCGAACCCGTCCCCACCTGCGAGCGCCGCATCGAGGTTACAGCTTCCTGTTGCTCCCGCAGCTTCATTTCATACAGTTTAGCGCGGAGAATTTGCAACGCCCGCTCTCGGTTTTGCAGTTGAGAACGCTCCTCAGTACAAAAGATCCGAATCCCAGTCGGCTTGTGGAACAGATCAACCGCTGTTTCCACCTTGTTCACATTCTGTCCACCAGCACCACCGGAACGGGCTGTGGAAACCTCTAAATCCTTCGGATCAACCTCAATTTCCACATCATCCACTTCTGGCATTACCGCCACAGTCGCGGTTGAGGTATGAACTCGTCCTCCTGCTTCCGTCACCGGGACTCGTTGCACCCGATGAACACCCGCTTCAAACTTCAGCTTGCTATAAACCTGTTCCCCTTGAATTTCCAGAATCGCCTCTTTAAAGCCACCCATGTCAGCCGGGGACTCGCTCAATAGCTTCACCCGCCAGTTCTGAGTTTCGGCATAACGCGAGTACATTCGTACCAAATCCCCCGCCCAAATACTGGCTTCGTCGCCCCCGGTTCCTGCCCGAATCTCCAACATGATGTTCTTATCATCATTAGGATCACGCGGCAAGAGTAAGATTTTCAGGCGTTTTTCCAGTTCCTCAAGCTTGGTTTGCAGTTCCTCAACTTCCAGGGCTGCCATTTCATGCATTTCCGCATCCCCATTGGCTTCCTTAAGGATTTGCCGAGCGCCAGTTAGTTCCTCCTGGGCTGTTTTCCAGAGTTCGTAGGTGATAACCACTTCCTCTAGGGACGAACGGGCTTTTGCCACCCGTTGCACTTCCACCGGATCAGTGGCAATATCAGGGTCAGCCAAACGGCGCGTTAATTCGTGAAAGGTTTGTTCAACCGATTGTAATTTATCGAGTAGGTAAGTTTCCGCCATGGTTACAGCGATCGCTCCATTAAAATAGCCTAAAAAAGCATTGAAGAGCGAAGTCTAACGATTAAGAGTTAGGCTCCGCTACCGTCGAACACACTTCAAGCTACCTCGCTATTTCTCTTTAGACGATTGCTGCTCCGAGGCATTTCCTTCTAACATGCCGTATTTCCGCATAAAGCGTTCCACACGACCTTCCGTGTCAATAATTTTTTGGGTTCCCGTGTAGAAGGGATGATTTCCCGACCACACATCAACATGAATTTCGGGCTGGGTTGAGCCAACCGTCATCACAACTTCTCCGTTGCAATAGACTTTGGCGTCTGGATACCACTGGGGATGAATATCAGGTTTTGGCATGGTTACTTTCCTCTATAAGCAAGCGTTTCTTCGTTCTGTAGTTTTGGGCAAGTCCCCCCAATTTATCTATTGTATTACCCAAATTCTAACGCTTCGAGTATTGGGGAGCTTTGCGGGCTTTATGTAAGCCATATTTCTTCCGTTCTTTGGCACGGGGATCGCGCGTTAAATACCCTTCCATCTTCAACGGAGAGCGATTTCCCGGGTCAAGTTCACAAAGCGCCCGCGCCACACCTAAGCGAATCGCATCCGATTGTCCCGTCAACCCACCGCCGTGAGCATTGACTAAAATGTCGTAATCATTTTCTAGACCCAGGGTTTCCAAGGGTGATTTGGTCACCATTAAATAGGCTGGATTGAGATTAAAGTAGACATCGCCGGGACGCCCGTTAACAACGAGTTGACCCGTCCCTGGAACTAGGCGCACCCGGGCAACTGAGGATTTACGGCGACCCGTTCCCCAGTAAACAGCGCGATTTTCCATCGGTTCTGTTGCTTGCATTAGTCTTGTTCTCCTGGAATAGTTTTAATGGTTAAGGTTTGAGGCTTTTGAGCGTCATGGGGATGAGCTGCACCCGCGTAGACTTTCAGCTTAGTAAAAAGTTTACGACCGAGGGAATTCTTGGGCAGCATCCCTTTAACCGCCTTTTCAATAATCCGTTCTGGTATACGGGCTTGTAAATGGGCAAAGGTTTCCGTCTTCATCCCACCCGGACGACCGGAATGGCGGCGATAGAGCTTCTGGCTGCTTTTCTTGCCGGTGACGACGACTTTCTCGGCATTGACCACGATCACGAAGTCCCCTGTATCCATATGCGGGGAATAGATCGGTTTATTTTTCCCTCTCAGAATCATGGCAATTTCAGTTGCCAATCGTCCCAGACGTTGACCTTCGGCATCAATAACGTACCAATTTTGTTCTAGGGAATCCTGAGTTGGCAGGTAAGTTTTTTCCATGAGTTTTTTTTGATTACTTCAAACGGTAAACAGTTAACCTAAACACAATTGGGCGGGCGTCTCAGTCGGCAAGATAAACTTCGGCTGAGTATCAAACCACGTTTTTGGCGGAAACGGCGAGTTAGGGTAACCCACTCGTAACAAACACAGACCCTTTGCTGGTGCTGAATATTTAATCCGCTCCCGTTGTTGATTCACCCACAGTTGAGTAAACTCGTGGGGATCAAGGTTGCCCCGCCCTACCTCCACCAGCATGCCGACGAGTAGCCGCACCATGCCGTATAAAAATCCATCCGCCTGAATTTCAATATGAATAAATGAACTATTCCGGTAACAGTGGGTGTCCTGAACCGTGACCCAGGAATGCTTCCGTCCAGAGTTGGCGCGATGGAATGCCGCCAGGTGGTGTTTTCCCCGTAGCGGGTTCAGTGCTTCCTGAATCCGATGTTCATCTAAGGGAGCGTGATAGTAATGCCAACTAAACGGTCGCACAAACAAGTTGGGACAAGCGTCTGTATAGATACTGTACCGATACCGACGCCAAATCGCCGAAAAGCGAGCGTGCCAATTGGCGGGTACGGGGGCTGATGCCCGAATCAAGATATCCTCCGGTAGTCGGCTATTGAGCATAGCCATCCACCGCTCACCGGGAATCGGAGTACTACTGTTAAAATGGGCGACTTGGGCAGCGGCATGAACCCCTGTATCAGTACGCCCTGCAGCGTGTAAGGTTACAGGTTTTCCTTCGACGGTGGACAGAACTTGCTCAATGTCCGCTTGTACCGTGCGATGGTGAGGCTGTCGTTGCCAACCATAGAACTTTGTGCCCAGGTATTGAATCACCAGGGCAATGCGTTGAGTTGGCTTAGCCTCGCACTCGGACATGACTTGAGTTCACACCAGCTCGATAATTGCCATTTCCGCATTATCCCCACGACGGCGCAGGGTTCTGAGTACGCGAGTATACCCACCGTTACGATTGCCATAGCGATCATTCACCCCTTCAAACAAGGCATGAACTAACTGCTTGTCGTAAATATAACCCAAGGCTTGACGGCGAGACGCTAGGGAGCCATCTTTTGCCAAGGTAATCATTTTTTCCACTTGGGAACGCACAGCTTTTGCCCGCGTTTTAGTGGTGGTGACTCGACCATGACGAATCAACTCTGTAGCTAAGCTTCTGAGCAGCGCTCGACGCTGGTCGGCTGGTTTTCCCAGTTTGGGTACGCGACAACGATGACGCATTTTCTTTTATTCCTCTACAATCCCACAACAACGAAAACTTTTTCAATCAAATGGCTAATCGAGTTGACGATTAGCCATTTAGTCTCAATCCTTACCTTAAGTTGGTTTAGCCGATTTTTCGTGGGGCAATGTAATCCCCAAGCGTTTTTGCAAGGCATCGATGACTTCTTCGGCAGACTTTTGACCAAAGTTCTTGATTTCGAGCAGATCCTCCTGGCTATAATCTAGTAAATCAGCAACGGAGTTAATTTGCGCTCGCTTGAGGCAGTTATACGCCCGCACCGACAGTTGCAGTTCTTCAATCGGAATTTGGCTGGTTGGATCTTCATCTTCAGGACGACCCACAGGCTCTGGCTTCAGCTCGATATCTTTCAGGGGATTGAATAAATCCACCAGAATATTAGCGGCTTGACTCAGTGCTTCCTGGGGTGACAGGCTGCCATTTGTCCAAACATCTAAAATTAAGCGGTCTTTTTCCAGGGAACCGTCAATACGAGTATCCTCGACGCTGTAGTTGACTTTGGTCACCGGCATGAATACGGCGTCAAGTTGCAGGAAATCGACTGAAGATGTTTCATCACGACCCCGTTCTACAGAGCGATATCCTTTGCCTCTTTCTATACGGAACTCCATTTCCAGTTTGGCACCGTCGGCTAGGGTCGCGATATACTGACCGGGATCAACAAATTCTACGTCCGACGGTAGGTCAAACTGAGCCGATCGCACGGTTGAGGGTCCAGTGATCATGACTCGACCAATATGGGGTCCGGGTGTATAACTTTTGAGGACGACTTCCTTCATATTCAGAAGAATTTCTAGGACATCCTCTCTGATTCCCTCAATGGTGGCAAACTCATGATTGACTCCAGCAATCCGGACAGCCGTAATCGCTGTACCTTCTAGGTTAGACAGGAGAACCCTTCTCAGGGCATTCCCAACTGTTGTACCTTGACCGCGTTCGAGAGGTTCTAGGACAAATTTGCTATATTGACTTTGATTCTTTAGTGTTTTGGATTCTACGCACTCAATCTGAAACTGCGCCACGGAGTGACCTCCCTCCTTTAATTCATAGGAACCCATCAAAAGCACCAAGCGAGTACTTTTGAATTTTTGTTGCGCCTAACCCACAATTTGGTACAAGTGGCAATAAGCAAAGTATTAGTGGTTAGCATAATTCGCTCAATGCTGACACTTGATTTTGTTGTCGAGTCGAGACGGATGCGGGTTAAACCAACGTGAAGGTTTGATTGAGATATACCCTAAATCAAACTCTGGCTTTGGCTTCCCCAATTCCCGCTCCCAATTTCCCGTTCCTAGACGCGGCGTCGTTTCGGGGGACGGCAACCATTATGAGGAATTGGCGTGACATCCCGAATTAGGGTAATTTCTAGTCCTGCCCCTTGCAGGGCGCGAATAGCCGTTTCTCGACCTGCACCAGGACCGCTAACCATTACCTCAATTTGACGCATTCCTTGGTCTATCGCTCGACGGGCGGCGTTATCGGCAGCGGTTTGAGCGGCAAATGGGGTGCCTTTCTTAGCTCCCTTAAACCCACTTGATCCCGCCGATGCCCAGGAAACAACATCACCTCGCGTGTCAGAAATGGTGACAATGGTATTGTTGAAGGTGGACTGGATGAATCCCATTCCATTGGGAACGTTTCGTTTCTGCTTTTTTGTACCAGTTTTTTTAGTTGGTCGCGGCATATCGCTTTAGTTGGCTATCTTAATGATGGGTGTGAACTGAATAAGAGTGTTACTTCTTCGCTGGTGCTTTTTTCTTACCGGCAACGGCAATACGTCTACCCCGGCGGGTACGGGCATTGGTGCGGGTTCGTTGACCGCGCACAGGTAACCCTTGGCGATGACGACGCCCGCGATAGGTACCAATATCAACCAGGCGCTTGATATTCATGGCTTCCCAGCGCCTTAAGTCTCCCTCGACTTGATAGTCGCCCTCTACCACTGATCGCAGGGTGGCTACGTCAGCATCGCTTAAATCCTTGACGCGGATATCCGGATTAACGCCCGTTTTTGCCAGAATTTCTTTGGAGCGAGATAGACCAATTCCGTAGATGTAGGTTAGACCAATTTCTATTCGTTTATCACGAGGTAGGTCTACACTGGCAATTCTTGCCACGGTATTTTTCTCCCTTTTGCTGGTTTTGTGCTACAAATGAGTCTTATAGAGTCTGGTGGATTACCCCTGACGTTGTTTGTGCTTGGGGTTTGGACAAATAACCATTACTCGACCTCTACGTCGAATAACGCGACATTTTTCGCAAATTTTGCGGACGGATGCTCTAACCTTCATGGTTTTTTTAGTGACAACGCAAGCACATTATTATATCATTTTTTGGTTTTCGCGTCAAATAATTCCCGAAATCAACCCTACCGATTTTTATTTTTTGCGAAGTCGGTAGGTGATTCGCCCCTTGCTCAAGTCATAAGGGGTCAGTTCAACTTTGACGCGATCGCCCGGTAAGATTTTGATGTAGTTACGGCGAATTTTGCCAGAAATATGGGCAAGGACGTTGAAGCCATTATCCAAATCAACCCGAAACATGGCGTTCGGCAAGGATTCGGTTACCGTCCCTTCCATTTCAATTAAGTCTTGTTTAGCCAATTTTGTCGTTCCTCAATACAATTGGTCACTGATTACCCTCCACACAGATAGAGATTTGTCCAGGGAGTGTTAACTTATGTTATCAAAATCCTCCCACAAAGAGCCTGTCCCAATTAAGGGAAGCCTTAGAAATAGTAACGACTTACCAGAGAGGAGAACATCCGTTACGTAAAACTGAAACAAATCTCCCCATACCGGGTAAAATCTGCTGTTTACTTCCTGCTTCATTCTGGTAGTGTCGGCACTTGTCCAGTCCACAGGCTACCACCACTTAACTAGCGGCTATCTCCAACTTGATTGATGACTTAACTCGACATCACCTGCTTGAGAGAGTCAGTAACCGCCTCCATTGGTCTATCCCCATCCATCTCGCGCAAGATTGAGTGATCGCGGTAAAACTCAATCACCGGCGCCGTCTGTTGGCGGTAGACGTCTAGGCGTCGCAGAATCGTCTGCTCATTATCATCTTGGCGTCCCCGTGAGAGTAACCGTTTCAGGATTGATTCATCAGGGACATCCAAATAAATGGCATAATCGCACCGCTGATCAAGATCCTGAAGCAGATTTTCCAGAAAAGCCGCTTGGCTAACATTACGAGGAAACCCATCCAAAATCCAACCCGCTTGAGTATCAGGTTGTTTAAGGCGATCGCGAATCAAATCCAGAATCAATTCATCGGGCACCAACTCCCCTCGTTCCATATAAGACTGAGCCTTTTGTCCGAGTGGTGTAGATGCGGCGAGCGCACTCCGTAGAATATCCCCGGTAGATATATGAGGAATCTGATAAAGCTGAGCGATATGCTGAGCTTGTGTTCCTTTTCCTGCCCCTGGTGGTCCTAAAAAAACTAATCGTGTCATTGGTTATTTGTCATTCGTCCTTTGTCCTTTGTCATTTGTCATTTGTCCTCTCCTCTGTCAATTTGATGTCTTTTCTACAACGCGGCTCAAATCCAGCTCTCACCTCTATAGAAAAACTGCCGATTTAGGGTTCATCAACACTGAACAAAGGACAAGTAACCAATGACATAGCCCAAATTTTACTGCTTAACCATACCCTCGTAACGCTGTGAAATCACATACGTTTGAACTTGTTTCGCCGTGTCAATTGCCACACCGACCAAAATCAGTAACGAGGTAGCCCCTAGCCCTCTAAACGTGGTCACTCCCGTGGCACTTTCGACAGCCGTTGGCACAACCGCCACCAGTCCCAGGAAAATAGCACCCAAAAATGTTAACCGATTCAGCACTCGCTCAACATAGTCGCTTGTGGCTTTACCTGGACGAATTCCCGGAATACTCGCTCCCATTTTCTTCAAATTCTGCGACATATCAACCGGATTCACGATCAACGACGCATAGAAATAGCTGAAAAAGAGAATTAACACCAGATAAACCAGTACATACAGCCACGGTGTCGGACCATTCGGGCTGATATAAAGTGCCACCTGATTTACCCCTTGCATGAGCGAACCTAAAAAGCCTTCACCCGTGCCACCACGAGCAAAGCCAGCCAAAGACGTAGGCAGAATCAACACCGCTGAGGCAAAGATAATCGGCATTACCCCACCTTGGTTCAGTCGTAGTGGCAGATAACTCGTCCGTTCTCGATAGAGGCGACGTCCAACTTGTCGTCTTGCCGAAATAATCGGAATCCGGCGCGTTCCCTCCTGAACGAAGACAATCCCGACAATCATCACCAGGAAAACCAGGAGCAAAATGACCACCTTACCTGCCATTTCTCTCCCCCCCGTCTGTGCCAATTCAATCGTTTGACCCAATGTCCGAGGCAAAACTGCCACAATATTGACAAAAATCAACAAGGATGCACCGTTACCAATCCCGCGTTCGGTAATCACTTCCGAAATCCACATCACAAACATTGAACCCGCCGTGATGGCTAGCACAGTTTCCACAAAAAACAGTGTTCCCGGATTTGTGGCAAATCGGCTGGCAAAGATTGCCAGACCCACACTTTGCAATATTGCCCAACCCAGGGCAACATACCGGGTAATCTGAGAAATTTTCCGACGTCCGGCTTCCCCTTCATTCTTCTGCAAATTTTCCAGCGTGGGGATAGCTGCCGTCAGCAACTGTAAGATAATTGACGCATTAATATAGGGCAAAATCCCTAGGGCAAAAATTCCCAAAGCCGAGAATCCTCCCCCAGAGAAAAAATCTAAAATGCCAGCGATGGGAACGTTGCCACCTTGGATGGCTTGGGCAAGTTGTTCCCGATCAATTCCCGGTACAGGTAAAAAGACACCAAACCGGGCTAGGATCAACAAACCGATGGTCAAAAGCAACCGACCTCTAAGACCGGCAGCTTGTGCCATCTGCATAAATGTTTCTTGAGCCGTTGGAGCTTTGTCTCGACTGACGACCATAAAGGGGTACCTCCAGATGACACAGTGTTGACCTCTCCCTGGTATAAATAAACAGGGATTCTAATAGGATACTTCGGGGCTAATTAAAATCGCGTCCCTTCTGATCTTAATTAGAGTTCCAGATCAATAACCTGGATGGCGCGGTCAAAAACGCCCTACAGACCTTGGTTAGATCAAGACCTAACTGTATCTCTACTTTTGTGACATACTCCCACGCTCAATCATAGATTAGAGCGCGGGCTTCTCCATCCCGTTTCCGAGACTTCGCGTTTTTGAGTGAGGCGATGCCCAACCCCACTTTTTTAATCAAAATACCTGAACACAAGTCTCTGGGCATAGATGCACCGCAATGAGGGCAGTCATGCCAACGCTCTGACAGAGACTTAGAGACTCGGTTTAAGCAAACAGCACAATGCTGAGATGTCCCCGCAGGATTCACTTTGATTACCCGCTTACCAGCTTTTTCAGCTTTGTCAGGCAGTATTTCATTGAGGAATCCTGCTATCCCTGCAGGGGTAGGGCGATGCTGAATAAACTTGATTGCTCCAAACTTCGGGAAGATAATTCGATTTCCCTGAATACAATCGGGCTTAATCGAGGGAAAGGTGATAGTGCGATAGCGGTTCTTTCCCTTGAATCGAGGTTTCCCACTACGTTTCCCATTGCTATCCCCCTTTAGGAATCGTTGAAAAGCCAAGTTTACTCGCTTAACGACTTCTTGAAGCACATGAGCATGGATATCTTGATACCCGGGACGCTCTTGCTTCAGTTGTACCAAAGAACGCTTCTGACCATAGTATTCTGGCTGCTCTTTCGGTTCAGCAATACTGCAAGTATTGGGGCAAGCATTAACCGTAGTACGATTCATCTCCCACCAATCAAAACGTTCTGCCAACAGCCAGTTGTACTGACAACGCAACATATCGAGCCAACGAGTCAAACGACAACGTTGTTCGTAATTCGGCTTTAAACGGTACTGGTAGGAGGTGATCATCGGTTATGATTGTACTGTAATTTGCATACTATAACCCCAAATATCAATGGCGACAATAACAATTAGACTTCCAGATCAAGAACTGAATGATCTAAAGAAATATTGCCAACAGAACGACAGGACACAGACCGATGTAATTAGGGAATACATACATTAGAGGACTTGCAGATCGTACCGATTGACAATTCCGCTTCACTCCATTGTCGGGCTATCCTTCCCGACGCTGACCCTATCGGGTACAGCGCGGGGCTGTCGCCCAAAGCTCAAACTATTAGCAGCACCATTACCCGCCAACGCTAAAAAGTTACGCCTCAATTACTTCACAACTCCCGCCAGCCGCCTCAATTTTTTGGCGGGCGCTAGCCGTGAAGGCAGCAGCTTTAACATTTAGCGATACATTCAACTCCCCGTCGCCCAGAATTTTCAGCGGTCCGTCGTTAGTGGTGACGATACCCGCTTCCATCAGTGACGATAATGTCACCTCTGTACTGGCAGGGAGTGATGCCAACTTACCTACATTTATCGTAGTGTAATGTTTGGGATTAATCACCGTAAAGTGTTTTAGCTTAGGTAAGCGGCGGTACAAAGGCATCTGACCCCCTTCAAACCCCGGTCTTGTACCCCGACCTGATCGCGATTTTTGACCCCGCATGCCAAAGCCACAGCTAGCACCTTGACCCGCGCTAATCCCGCGACCAACACGACGACGACGTTTCTTTGCACCTTTTTGGGGTGCTACAGTATGGATTCTCATAATTTAGATCGTGAACCTCAAAACTCTCTCATTTAGGGCGGATTTTGGACAAAGGTTACTATTCATGGCGAAAAGCGAGTCCCTAAACCCGCCCCTACACAATCAGACATAGAGCTTCTCAATCTCAACCCCGCGTTCTTGCGCCACTTCGGAAAAAGTCCGCAGAGCATCTAGGGCATTAACGGCAGCTCTGGCATTATTCAAGGGATTATTAGAACCCAATTGCTTGGCTAAAATATTACGAACCCCTGCCAATTCCAACACCGTCCGCACAGCGCCGCCGGCAATTACCCCTGTACCGGGTGCAGCAGGTCGTACCATAACCTTGGCACCAACAGCCGCTCCATTAGAGGGGTGAGGAATGGAATTCGACTTGGTTAACGGAACGTCGATGACTTGCTTTTTGGCATCGACAACCCCTTTGCGAACAGCGCCAATCACATCACTGGCTTTGCCCACACCAACGCCAACTTGACCACGCTCATTGCCAACGACAACGATTGCACGGAAACTTAATTTTTTCCCGCCTTTGACCACCTTGCTAACCCGACGGATTTGAATAACCCGTTCTTGCCAGGCGCTGTCTTTTTCTTTAGCGCGGCTACTTTTGCGACGATTTGCCATAATTTAAATTTTGCTTTACTTACTTCTAGAAGTTTAACCCAGCTTCACGCGCCGCTTCTGCCAAAGCTTTCACGCGACCATGGTAAAGGTTTCCTCCCCGGTCAAAAACAACCTGAGATATGCCTTTTTCCAATGCTCGCTGGGCAATTAACTGACCCACTTTAACCGAGGCGTCACAGGTGGCACCTGATTTTACCTCTGACTTCAGTCCAGGTTCTAAAGTAGAAGCTGCCACTAGGGTATGTTGCTGAAAATCATCAATAACCTGCACATAAATGTGCTGATTTGAGCGAAAGACCGCTAATCTTGGACGTTCAGCACTACCTTGGACTGTTCGGCGCACGCGCCGATGTCTACGGTGGACTGATTCTTTACGAGTAAGTTTCATGGTTACTTCTTACCTGCTTTACCAGCTTTACGTCTAATCATTTCACCGGCATAGCGAATGCCTTTCCCTTTATAAACTTCAGGGGGACGCACCGCTCGAATTTTAGCCGCTGTGTTGCCGACGATTTCTTTATTGATCCCGCTAACAATCACGTTAGTATTCCCTTCAACGGCTAGCTGCACGTCTTGGGGCGGGACAATTTCCACGGGTTGACTGTATCCGACATTCAGAATTAAGTTACGTCCTTGAACTTGGGCGCGATAACCGACACCTTGGATTTCTAAACGTCTCTGAAAGCCTTGGGAAACTCCTTCAACCATGTTGGCAACCAGGGTACGAGACAATCCGTGGCGCTGACGGGCAAGTCTGGATTCATCCCGTCGCCGCACTTGAATGGTTTCGCCTTCTTGTTCAACGGTGACTTGTTTCGGTAGAACTCGTTGGAGTTCTCCTTTGGGTCCTTTGACGGTAACCTGTTGACCTTCAATGGTCACGGTCACTTTATTGGGAATTGTTATCGGGCGTTTGCCAATACGCGACATAATTTTATACTCCTTATCCGGGCAAAAGAATTCAAAAGAGCTAAAGTGCTGATTTGAGCCGTGCTACCAGATGTAACACAGCACTTCACCACCAACTCCTTGTCGTCGGGCTTCCCGGTCAGTCATGATGCCACTGGAGGTGGAAATAATCGCAATCCCAATACCACCCAGAACTCGCGGTAATTCCTTGCGGTTTTTGTAAACTCTGAGACCGGGTTTACTCACCCGTTTCAGCGCTCGGATAATAGGTTGACGAGTTTTTCCTTTGTATTTCAAAGAAATCACTAAGTATTTTTTGATGCCTTCTCCAGCTTCTTCAAACTCGGCAATAAAACCTTCCTCTCTCAAGACCTGGGCAATTGCACGGGTCATTTTTGTTGCTGGGACATTTGTTGTTTGATGCCGCACCAAGCACGCATTCCGAATGCGGGTCAGCATATCTGCAATTGTATCGTTTGCCGCCATTAGTTCCTTCCTATTCTTACAGGCTTATTTCTCCCGGAAAGGCATTCCCATCTCTTTGAGTAAAGCGCGACCCTCTTCATCGGTGTTTGCGGTTGTGATAATTGAAATATCCATGCCACGAATTTGATCGATACTGTCGTAGTCTATTTCCGGGAAAATCAGTTGTTCTCGGATGCCTAAGGTGTAGTTACCGCGACCGTCGAAACTGCGAGGGCTGATCCCGCGAAAGTCACGAATTCGCGGCAGGGCTAAGCTAATTAGGCGATCCAAGAACGAGTACATCCGTTTCGATCGCAGGGTCACCATGACCCCCACGGGCATTCCTTCACGGATTTTAAATCCCGCGATCGCTTTTTTGGCACGGGTGACCACAGGTTTTTGACCGGTAATGATCGCCAGTTCACTCAATGAGGATTCCAGGGCTTTCGCATTTTGAGAGGCTTCTCCTAATCCCCGGTTGACGGTGATTTTGGTCACACCCGGGACTTGATGGATGTTTGTATACCCAAACTGTTCTTTAAGTTTGGGAACAATTGTGTCTTGATAGAGTGTTTTCAATCGGTCAGACATGGTGGTTATCCTTTTTCCCTGGGCTTGGTCAGGGGGTGTCATTTGTCCTTTGTCCTTTGTCATTCGTCCTTTGTAATGACTCAAAGGACTTGACGAAGATATTAGTCAATTATTTCACCCGTTTTCTTCAGCATTCGTACCTTGCGTCCCTCTTCAGTCAAGGTATAACAGATACGACTTGCCACTTTTTGCTTATTAGAATAAAGCATGACATTGGAACTGTGAATCGGGGATTCAATTGTAGCAATTTGACCCGTTTCGCCTTCTTGCTGAGGCTTGACGTGTTTGGTTTTGACATTCACGCCTTTGACGACAACCTTACTGTCTTTCGGTAAGGTTTGCAGAATTTCTCCGACCTTACCTTTATCGTGACCACTAATCACTTGCACAGTGTCGCCTTTTTTGATATGCATTTTGTAGCGCGGTGGCGCATTTTCTGTCTTTTTAGCCATCAGAGTACCTCCGGCGCTAAGGACACAATTTTCGTGTAATTTCTTTCCCGTAGTTCTCGCGCTACAGGACCAAATACGCGAGTTCCTCTAGGATTGCCTTCCGGGTTAATAATCACAGCCGCGTTATCGTCAAAACGAATACTCATGCCGCTTTCCCGGCGCAATCCTTTACGAGTGCGGACAATAACCGCCCGAACGACATCGGACTTTTTAATTGCCATGTTAGGAATCGCATCCTTAACCACAGCAATAATCACGTCACCCACACTACCGTAACGTCGGTTTCCAGAACCGAGGACGCGAATGCACATTACTTTACGCGCACCGCTATTGTCAGCCACATTTAAATAGGTTTGTTGTTGAATCATCTGATTTGTGCTCTTGATTCAGAGTTATGAGTTGTGAGGCAAGTCGGAGTGGATTTCACGATTATCGTTTCCCACCGATTCGTGAACATTTAAAACCCAAAACCAAGTTCCTTCGAGGGTGGCGAAGGGTCAATACGCCTTAATTAAATTGAGGCCCTATTGAGAATATCCGTAACCTGCCAGCGTTTCGTGCGACTGAGAGGTCGGGTTTCTTGAATGCGGACGCGATCGCCTTCTTGACAGCGATTTTCTTCATCGTGTGCCTTGTATCGCTTGGTATTGACAATGATTTTGCCGTACTTCGGGTGGGGCGATCGGTTTTCGACAGCAACAACCACGGTTTTATCCATTTTGTTGCTCACAACCAAACCAACTCGTTCTTTTACTGCCATCGTGATTTACTCCTCTTCTTTTGCCTCAGATGGTGAGGATTCAGGGGTGACTTCAGTCGCATCGGGTTCACTCACTGACTCTTGCTCATCGGCTTGAACCGACTCTTCCACCTCGGCTTGAGGGGGTTGAGTCGTGGCTGTAGCCGTTGTCGCTGCATCGGCTGAATCACTCACCGTTTGTGGGGTTGTCTCTTCAGACACTGCTGCCAATTGCCGCTCTCGCGCGACAGTCATCATCTGAGAAATGCGATGTTTGAGATGCTTAAACTGATGGGGTTTTTCCAAACGGCGGGTGGCTTGTTGCAACCGCAGTTCAAATAGCTCACGCTTGGCAGCTAAAATTTCATCCGCTAACTCTTGATCGCTTA
The DNA here is from genome assembly GCF_040222985.1 of Coleofasciculus sp. F4-SAH-05. Classification (NCBI taxonomy): domain Bacteria; kingdom Bacillati; phylum Cyanobacteriota; class Cyanophyceae; order Coleofasciculales; family Coleofasciculaceae; genus Coleofasciculus; species Coleofasciculus sp. F4-SAH-05. The sequence goes on along the minus strand of NZ_JAVKBY010000018.1, from coordinate 12,301 downwards.
AGGTTCTGGCGTCGTCTATTTTGGGCAAAGGCATAAATACTTATTCCCCTTCACGAGTAACGAACTTTGTTTTAATGGGAAATTTGTTAGCCGCTAGACGCATGGCTTCGCGGGCAAGGGGTTCGGGAACACCAGCGATTTCATAGAGAATTCGACCGGGTTTAACCACAGCTACCCAATATTCAGGTGACCCTTTCCCGGAACCCATACGAGTTTCAGCGGGACGCATGGTCACAGGTTTATCTGGAAACACGCGAATCCAGATTTTTCCGCCCCGGCGAATATAGCGAGTCATGGCTCGACGACCGGCTTCAATTTGACGAGCCGTAATCCAGGACGGTTCAGTCGCTTGCAAGCCAAAGTCCCCAAAATTGAGGGAGTTGCCGCGAGTCGCTTGACCTCTCATCCGCCCGCGATGCTGTTTGCGGAATTTCGTTCGTTTAGGACTTAACATAGTTATTTTTGTCCGTTATCGGTTATTCGTGGTTGTTTATCGTTTGCCCGTTGTCACCTCACCCCAGACAAAGGACAAATGACTCTTCAAATGACTATTCATTAGAACGATCTTCAAATTGCTGGCGACGCCGTTGTTGACGACGACGGGGTTGAGCCGTTGGCGGGGGAGCGACTTCTTCGGTAGACGGAATGATTTCGCCTTTGAAGATCCAGACTTTCACACCGAGAATCCCGTAGATGGTGCTAGCGGTACGGTAGGAATAATCAATATCCGCTCGCAGGGTATGTAGGGGAACTCGACCTTCACGAGTCCACTCCGTTCGCGCAATTTCAGCACCATTCAGGCGACCACTCACTTGCACTTTGATGCCTTGGACATCTGCCCGTTGCGCCCGTTGAATCGCTTGACGGACAACTCGACGGAAGGATACCCGGCGTTCGAGCTGTTGGGCAATGTACTCGGCAATTAGCTCCGCATCGGCATCCACCCGGGCGACTTCAATGACATTGATGCGAATTTGACGATTGCTCCCTAAAAGGTCTTGGAGACCTGTACGCAAGGATTCAATGCCACTACCGCCACGACCAACCACGACACCAGGTCGCGCTGTATGGACTTCTAAATCAATTTGATCGGCTTTGCGTTCGATCCGGATCATCGAAATTCCGGCGTTACTCAGATTTTTTTCGATGTATTGTCGGATGATGTAGTCCTCTTGCAGGACTTCTGGGTAACGCTTGGTATCAGCAAACCAACAGGAGCGATGCTCTTGAGTGATACCTAAGCGAAAACCAATTGGATGAATTTTTTGTCCCACGAAACCTTCCTTTACTTTGTGTTTGTCCGTTGTCAATCGTGATCATTGATAACGATTAACTAGTCCTCAACTTGGGGTGAAACCGCCACCGTTATATGACAAGTTGGCTTGCGAATCTGATAAGCTCGACCTTGGGCTCTGGGGCGATAGCGCCTAAAGCTGGGTCCCATATCAGCAGAAGCATGGCTAATCACCAAGTTTGTTGGATCTAAACCCGCATTATGTTCGGCATTCGCCACGGCGGATCGTAGGACTTTCAGCACGGGTTCGCACGCCCGGTAGGGCATAAATTCTAGAATAATCAGGGCTTCGCGGTAGGAACGTCCGCGAATCTGATCAAGAACCCGCCTAACTTTCAAGGGGGACATACGAATGTAACGTGCGATCGCTTTGGTTTCTACTGTCGTATCTATCGTCGCCATAGTTTTTGTGATCTCTAATGGGGAAGAGCGAGATAAAAGCTGCCAACTCCGCGAACAGCATCGTGCCGATTAACGCGCCCGGCGATCACTTTTAGAATGACCGCGAAAGGTACGAGTTGGGGCAAATTCGCCCAGTTTATGCCCCACCATCTGCTCATTGATAAAAATCGGCACATGGGTTCTGCCATTATGAACGGCGATGGTATGACCCACCATTTGCGGCAGAATGGTTGAGGCGCGTGACCAGGTTTTAATCACCTGCTTTTCGCCTTTAGTATTTAAGGCTTCAATCTTACTCAGAAGACTGTCGGCAATAAATGGACCTTTTTTTAACGAACGACCCATAATCTCAACATTGTAAATGGTCAGTGATTGGATACAAGCGTTAAGCTTGACGCCCACCCCGTCCTCGCTTCGAGGATTTGCGCCGACGGCGGACAACTAAAGCCGTGCTTTGTTTTTTCGGCTTCCGAGTTTTAGCACCCAAAGTGGGTTTACCCCATGGTGTGACTGGACCTGATCGACCAATAGGCGCTCTACCTTCGCCACCACCGTGGGGATGATCCACCGGGTTCATGACGCTTCCTCTGACTTTAGGACGGCGTCCCAAGCGACGGCTACGACCGGCTTTCCCTAAACTGAGGTTACGAGCATCACTATTCCCAACCTGTCCAATCGTGGCATAGCAATTTCGCTGCACCATGCGAACTTCCGTCGAGGGTAACTTCAGCGTGACATACTTTCCTTCTTTGGCAACGACTTGGGCACTCACCCCAGCCGCACGGACGATTTGACCGCCTTTTCCGGGTACCATTTCTACGTTATGCACGCTGGTTCCTAGAGGGATATTGCTCAGAGGTAAAGCATTACCCACCTCAATCGGAGCATCGGGTCCAGAAATCACAGATGCGCCCACTTCTAAACCAGCCGGATGCAAAATATAGCGTTTTTCGCCATCCTGATAGTAAAGCAGGGCAATCCGGGCGTTCCGGTTCGGGTCATATTCAATGGATGCTACTTTAGCCGGAATATTGTGCTTGTTCCGGTGAAAGTCGATGATGCGATAGAGGCGCTTGTGTCCACCTCCCCGACGCCGACTGGTAATCACCCCCCGATTATTGCGACCCTTGGGACGGTGATTAGATGTCGTTAGCGATTTTTCTGGTTCATCGCGGGTAATCTCGGCAAAGTCTGAGATCGTAACCTGACGGGTACTAGGTGTATAGGGTTTATAACTACGAGTTCCCATAAAACTATCCTTTATTTGTCATTTGTCATTCGTCTTATGTCATTCGTCTTATGTCTTATGTCCCTGAAAACTCGGTCGGGGCGGGTTTAGTTGCATCTGGATTGGGTAATAAAAGATAGTAGTCAAACCCGCCCCTACACATTCAACACTCACCATTGTTTTATACGTCTGGGAACAGGGTAATTGAGTCTTCAGGCGCTAAGGTGACAATTGCCCGTTTATATTGGGGCTTGTACCCGATAAATCTGCCGACGCGACGCTTTCTGCGAGGTGGCATTAAGGTATTTACACCCGTAACTTTGACATCAAAAAGGCTTTCTATTGCCGCTTTGATTTGAGGTTTAGTGGCTTTGGGAACAACATCAAAGACGTATTTGTTATCTTCTAATAGCAACGTGGCTTTTTCCGTCACAATTGGGCAAAGCACCATGTCTGCCAGGTCGCGGGGGTTAGTAGATTTAGTCACTGTAAACCTCCTGAATTTTGGCAAGGGCTGTATTGGTGGTGACAATTTTGTCAGCGTTCAATACATCGTAGACATTTAAGCTGTCAGCATAGATTAGCTTGAGGCTTGGCACATTACGCGCTGACAAATAAACCTGCTGTGCGGATTGCGGTAGAATCAAAAGGACTTTCTGATTTGGATCAATTCCCCAACGCGCGATCGCGTCCATCAAGTCTTTGGTTTTAGGACGGGGCAGTTGATCGGCAAACTCTTCGACGACAATCATATCCTCGGCTCGACCCTGCAATGCTGTTCGCAGTGCCAAGCGCCGCTCTTTGCGGTTCATCTTCAGGTTATGATCTCTAGGCTTGGGACCAAAGATGATGCCCCCACCTCGCCACAAGGGTGAGCGATTTGTGCCAGCCCGAGCGCGACCTGTTCCTTTTTGCCGCCACGGTTTACGTCCGCCCCCTCTAACTTCGGCGCGGGTTTTCGTGGATGCGGTTCCTTGACGAGCATTGGTCATTTGTCTAACTAATGCTCGATGAACAATGTGAGACGCACTATCTTCTTTGGCGACTTTCAGCTCTAGGGTTGCCTGTCCCACTTCTTCCCCTTGCCAGTTTCGCACTATACAATCGACCATAGTTTTTAGTCCTTAGTCTTTATTCTGGTTGTTCATAATTCATCGGTGGGTATAAACAATGAATAATGAACAATCAACAATCAACAATGCATGACTATCGCCCGACTTTATTCGTGGGTGCAATATTTAAAAGCGCTCCTGGCTTACCGGGAACTGCCCCTTTAATAATCAGTAGGTTTCGCTCTGTGTCTACGCGCACCACCTGTAGTTTGCGAATGGTCTGACGTTTACCGCCATAACGACCTGCCATTTTCTTCCCGGGGAAGGTACGACCGGGCGTTGTTCCGGCACCAGTGGAACCGGGTAAGCGGTGGTTTTTTGAACCATGCGCCATAGGTCCGCGCTTAAAGTTATGGCGTTTTTGATAGCCAGCAAAGCCGCGACCAATGGTATTACCAGAGACATCGACCAGTTGACCCGCACTAAATATTTCGGCATTAATAACTTGACCGAGTTGAAATTCGTCGGTGTTATCTAGGCGATATTCGCGCAGGTGACGTAAGGGGGGAGCCTCAGATTTGGCTAAATGCCCCTTTTCTGGCTTATTGACTGCCTTGTCTTTAACTTCGTGATAGCCCAGTTGCACAGCACTGTAGCCATCCGTTTGCTTGGTTTTGATTTGAGTCACCCGACAAGGACCCGCTTGAACGACTGTGACAGGAAGGGCGCGTCCTTCCTCGTCAAAGACTTGGGTCATGCCGAGTTTCGTGCCGAGGATACCGACAGACACGGGCTTCTCCTTTCTAGACGTTACAGCGAGGCAGGTTTGGCGTTGATTCACAAGTGAATCCGCTAGTGCCTCAGCAGGTTATCTTCCTGACTAATCGACAGGGATTTCCTCGATTGAGGGTAATTCTTGCCTGGTTAGTTGTGGAAATTTGGGTTAGTACTGACTAACCGCGTCGCCGTGGAACGCTGGGACTTAAAGAGTTATCTCCTCAGTATCCCCACGAGGCGAATGGCAATTGCCTAAGGTCAGAAGCTGCTACTACAAGCGCCTTATGGCTTTTTTATCTGAGTTCGCTCTAGTTCTAAAGTAGAACGAGCTGCTCTCAACTTGGTGGTTTGACTGGATAAATCCAAGACCACAGCTTCTGTTGACCTGAGTTGCGATCGAGTAAGTCGCGATCGCGCAACTGGCAATTAATTTGGTCACAATTGCTCAGTATAGAATAATTCCCTAACTTTGTCTAGGAAATTGGCGACAAATTTATACATCCGAGCCAGCTCGCCTGGAAAGCCGCACGCTCATTCACAATCCGGGGAACCCGCAAACCCGCCATGCACCTGGTCTAAGCCTCCACCTTAAATGGTACGCTCAAAAGCTGGACAATTAATTTGTGGAACAGGTGTAAGGGAGTGATTCCAGACTTCGACGAAAACGGCAATCTACCACCAGGAGTGCATTTTTGCGAATGGGAGGAATTTGTAGAACGATTTGGAACCAATGCGCTTAGGTTGCGTTTAATACGGGGACTGCAAATGGCAATGGATCAGCTAAAAGCAGCAGGTTGCCGGACAATATATATCAATGGCAGCTTTGTTACCATCAAAGCAGACCCAAGGGATTTCGATGCCTGTTGGGATAGAGAAGAGGTAGATATAGACTATCTCAGAATTCATGCTCCTCGATTACTGAATCATTATGACCGTGCTGGACAGAAAGCTAAATATGGAGGTGAAATCTTTCCATCCGACCAACCCATCGGCAATTACGGAATGGATTCTTTTGAATTATTTCAGCAAGATAGAAAGTATAATAAAAAAGGGATTATTGCCATAGATTTAGTGAGGTGGAAATTATGATTAAAGATGAAAAAGAGTATACAGTTACTCAGGGGCTTATCGGAGAATTTGAAAAATCTATAGCCGCAACAGAGAGGGATGAAGCCAGGAAAACAAATGATCCTGACGGCTGGGAGCTGATGAGAAGTTCATTACAATCTCATCTCGATAAATTAAAAGCAGAAATCGCTGAATATGAAAGGCTTACATCCCACGATCGCCACAGCCCTATCGTACTGAAGCTCGACGATCTTGACTATTTCCCGCAAGTTTTAATTAAAGCGCGTATGGCGGCTAAACTCAGCCATCAAGAACTAGCGAACTTAGCTGGACTTACGGAAGAGCAAATCAAACGCTATGAAGGTAATGATTACGAAGATGCCAGTTTCCTGGATGTCAGATTTGTGATTGATGCCCTAGATATTAAAATTCAAAACGGGGAGTTTTTAATTCCTTTAGATACGCTGAGAATAACCCCAATTACTAAAGAAGAATTGCTAACGTCTCATACAAGAAATCGGGATTGATTGTTTAGTTTGGTAAAGTTAAATTTTTAAGGTTATCTTCTATGAAGCTGCGTGATTGGTTTAAATATTCAGACAGGGAAAAGCCTAACCTGGATTCTCATAAAACTTACGATCCTACAGATCGGGTAATCATTCATCGGGACTATTTACGTGATTTCTTATCAGCCTTGGGCATGGGGTTACTAATTTCTGTAACTGCTGATCGTTTTGCAAATGCAGCAACAGAAGAGGAGCTTGAGATTGAGCCAAGTGAAAACAAGCAAATTGATGAGCTTACTTGGATTTCAACAAATATACATACTCCTGATTTCACTAAGCATAGTTCTTTTCGCGGACGCTCTATTTTGCGCCGGAATTTCATAATCGAACCTTATGATAGACCGAAGTTTGAGCGTAGTCCTTGGTATTTTTTTGGAGAAGACCCGATACAAGAATCAGAGTTGCCAAGCTTTATAGTGAATGATGAGGGAAAGAGACAAGCTTTGCAAAAAAACACTTATTTGGTAAATTCTAGCAGCGAGATTGGATGGTTAGGATATTTATATTTCCGTCCAGAGGTTCTGCAAAAGTATCTGCAAGTTCCTGGATACAGGGTATTTTTTCATATGCGGAACTGGGGAGTAGCTTCCTTACCTGGTGATAGAGGTACGATTGATGTAGGGATTAATTCCCAGGGATTAGTTTAATGTTTTTGCTCCCGATATAGCTAATCTGAGTCTTGCGGAACAAGCCTATTGGGCATCATTTTCTTCGCTGCCGAGTGGTGATATTTGTGAAGAGATGTTCCAAACAAGAATGCAACAGAATCCACCTCACTCACCTGGGGTAGTCAATTTAATCCGAGATGTTCGCTCTCAACTTAATGCTAGTTTTCAACATCAAGCCTCTGCCCATTTATTTAGTGATGCAGAGCCAAGTAATCAAGAGCTACGTAGACTAAGTGTAGGACCAGTCAGTAACCAATTTTCAGAGGTTCTTGAACTTGCAAAAGTTCTCTATGGGTGGGTCGTTGAAACAATGCAGGTTGAGCTACTTCGTAATACCTTGAGTAATCTGGGGGGAGTAGTAGACAAAAAGCTAAGGCAGATAAAGCTTTTAGAGAAGATTTTGATGGCTAAGGGATTGGACGAGCCACAAGCTCGATCAATGACGGCTCCTCTTGTCGGTTTAAATGAACTCCGCATAGGTTCAGCACACATCGGTAATCCTAAACTGGAGCCTATTTTTCAATTAATGGGAGCGTCAACAATTCCCGAAACGCCAAGAGCTGGCTGGAATTTCTGTGTTGATGCTGTTGGAAATTGTTTATGTTCAATTGCTGGTATCTTGGAAAGTTAATTGGACTTTGGGCAAAAGGCTGTAATCGCGCGATGCTCAACCTCAGACACTATCTCGCACTTGTCAGACGTACCTAAATAGAACCCCTGAGTTGTCCCCACCCAAACCAATTCCGACTCATCACCCGGAATTGCCAACAGCGATCGCCACACCAAATCTGACCAACCCAATTAGTGCGATAAGTTAAAATGAGGCTGAATACTTTGGCAAATCTTTAAATTCACAGAATGCAGATTAGCGTTGAAGTCTCAGATGAGTTGGCACTCCGATTGAGTCCACTGCAAGATCAGTTGCCGCAGATTTTAGAACTAGGGTTGCGGGAATGGAATGGGGATGCTCAATCTGGATTTTCTGGACTGACAGACGTTTTGGAGTTTTTGGCGAATCTGCCAACTCCAGAGGAAATTTTGGCACTGAAGCCATCTCCGGTGTTGCAGCAGCACATTGAACACCTGCTAGAAAAGAATCGGACAATCGGGTTAACAGCCCAAGAGGAGCGATTGTGGCAGCAGTATGAATATGTTGAACATTTGGTACGGATAGCTAAGGCGAAGGCATTGCTGAAGCTTAAGGCAACATAAGGGTTAATTCAAGATTATTTTGCAAAAAAAGATACATCAACTCTTGGTCAAGGTGCCGAATTAATACAATTTTTTAAGAACTCCCTACTTCGCTCTCGTATAGAAACCACAAAATATGAGTTTAAGCAAGGTTTAGTGAATTTATCAGCAGCAAAGAGAGAGTTGAATGAAAATTTAGTTCAGAGACTAATGGAAACGATTTGTGGAATTGCAAATTCCGATCCTGATAGTGATGGATACATTTTTCTTGGAGTGGCTGATAAAAAAGATCACGCAGATAGAATTAAAAGTTTAGATGGAGTTAATCCTGTTGATAATGCTCACTATTTTTTCGCCAGATCAGGGATAACCAACATAAACAGAATACCGAAAACAATAATAGCCAGAGCTTGTTCTGTGGTCAGTAGATTCGGTCTGACCAGATACAAGACAGCAAAGCCAAGCAACGCAATTGTCAGATTCCGAGACAGCAGCCCCGGCATTACCAGAGTCGCAATGATGCAAAATGCGATTATTGCAATGGCTACTTCCATGGTTCCTGTTTCCTTGTTTCGGGTAATTACAGGGCGTTTAGCAAGGCAGAAAGCCTAACTGATCGCCTACTATCAATCAACCGTTACCTTTAACCCGATTCCTCGTGGACAAGACTTGCCTGTTTCTGTCGGGCTGGCTTGTGTACGGGTTCCCCCTATACGCTATACGGCACTCGGCAACGTAACTCTAAACTATCTCAAAACCGCTCATAAGTCAGTAGTGAGTAACTGCTCATTTGGACTCTACGCGATCGCGAACCCCCGAAAACACGTCTATCCCTTATCCCAATAAGGCTTTCCCTGACTCCGAGTCCGGGTAAACTTGTGTTAAAATATAAATATTAAAAGAAAGTGGCACATTTTAGCAACTATTTGGGTTAAACATAGCGGTTTAGCTCACTTTTTGCGCTTTTTTTGCCTAAATCCTGAATTTTTATGGAGTTTTTCGTTCTATGAGTACCTCCCAAGAGCGGATTGTCCCGACAAATCTTCGCAGCGAAATGTCTAGGTCATACCTAGAATATGCCATGAGCGTCATCGTGGGTCGGGCGCTACCCGATGCGAGGGATGGACTCAAGCCAGTACATCGGCGGATTCTCTATGCGATGCATGAACTGGGACTCACGCCCGATCGCCCCTTCCGTAAATGCGCCCGTGTTGTGGGTGAAGTCTTAGGGAAATATCACCCCCACGGCGATACAGCGGTGTACGATGCCTTAGTTCGCATGGCGCAGGATTTCTCCATGCGATCGCCCCTAATTAACGGACATGGTAACTTTGGCTCGGTGGATAATGATCCACCAGCGGCAATGCGTTACACAGAATGCCGCTTGCAATCCTTAGCCACAGACTCCCTACTCCGGGATATTGAGTCGGAAACTGTCGATTTCCTGGATAACTTCGATGGATCACAACAAGAACCGATCGTCCTCCCCGCCCGGGTTCCCCAGATACTCCTGAATGGATCATCGGGTATTGCTGTTGGTATGGCAACCAATATCCCGCCCCATAATTTGGGTGAATTGGTGGATGGCTTAGTCGCCCTAATCCATAACCCAGAAATCACCGAAAAAGAATTGATGCGGTATATTCCCGCCCCTGACTTTCCCACGGGCGGTCAAATCCTGGGCAGATCGGGCATCAAAGACGCCTACACCACCGGGCGCGGTTCAATCACCATGCGGGGTGTGGCGCAAGTTGAAACCATAGAACACCGGGGACGCCCTGATAAAGAAGCGATTATTGTCACCGAACTACCCTACCAAACCAATAAAGCGGCACTGATTGAAAAAATTGCCGAACTGGTTAATGATAAGCGCATTGAAGGCATTTCGGATATTCGGGATGAAAGCGATCGCCAGGGAATGCGGATAGTGATTGAACTGAAGCGGGATGCCTATCCCCGTGTGGTTCTCAACAATCTCTACAAGCAAACTCCCATCCAAAGCAATTTTGGTGCCAACATGCTGGCATTAGTCGGGAATGAACCCCAACTATTGACCATCAAACAGTTCCTCGAAGTTTTCCTCGAGTTCCGCATCGAAACAATTACCCGGCGCACCCAATACGAACTTCGCAAAGCCGAGGAACGGGATCATCTGTTGCAAGGGTTACTCATTGCCCTAGATAACTTGGATGCGGTAATCGCTGTAATTCGTGCCGCTGCCGATACCGCCACCGCCAAGAGTCAATTAATCGACCAATTTGGACTGTCCGAAGCCCAAGCTGATGCCATTTTGCAAATGCAACTGCGACGCTTGACGGCATTAGAAGCCCAGAAAATTCAAGCCGAACACGAAGAGTTACAAGTTCGCATTGCGGATCTACAAGATATTCTGGCGAATCGACAGCGCATCCTAGAAATTATCGAAACTGAAGCGCTTCAGATCAAAACAACCCATGGTACACCTCGCCGCACGGTGATTCAAGAGGTGGAAGGGGAACTGGATGATATTGACCTAATCGCCAATGAAAAAGCAATAATTTTAGTCACGGAACAAGGGTATATCAAACGGATGCCCATTCACTCCTTTGCTGCCCAAGCTCGGGCAACCCGGGGCAAAGCCGCCGCCCGGATTAAGGAGGATGACGGGGTTGAGCATTTCCTGAGTTGCTGTGATCACGACACCCTGCTATTTTTTAGCGATCGCGGTGTGGTTTACTCCCTACGCGCTTACCAAATCCCCGCCACATCTCGTACCGCCAGAGGGGTACCGATCGTGCAAATGCTGCCGATTCCCCACAATGAAAAAATTACCTCGGTTGTACCGGTTAGTGAGTTCACCGATGATGTGTATTTGGTGATGTTAACCCGCAAAGGGTATATCAAAAAAACGGCGTTGGATGCCTTTAGTAATATCCGGGCAAATGGTTTAATTGCCATTTCTCTAGGTGAGGGCGATCAACTGCGCTGGGTGCGTCTATGCCGAGCTGAAGATAGTATTATCATTGGTTCGAGTAAGGGAATGGCAATTCATTTTAAAGCCGATCATGACCAACTCCGTCCCCTGGGTCGGGCTACACGGGGGGTTAAGGCGATGAAGCTGCGCTCTAAGGATGAGTTGATCAGTATGGATATTCTCCCGGCTCAAGTTGTGGAGAGACTGATTGCTACAGCCGATGAAGAGGCGGAAATGGAAGACGATACCAGCAGCAGTGATGAACTCAATGGGGAAGAGATTCACGAAACCGCCGGTCAAGGACCCTGGGTTTTGGTGGTTACCACAGGCGGTTTAGGCAAGCGAGTGCCAGTGTCTCAATTCCGACTGCAAAATCGCGCCGGAATGGGATTAGTGACGATTAAGTTCCGCCATAGCAAAGATAAACTCGCCGCGTTGCGGGTGGTGAATGAAGGGGATGAATTGATGGTGGTGACGATGCGAGGCATTATTATTCGCCAAGCCATTGATGCCATTTCCCCTCAATCCCGAATGGCGACAGGGATACGAGTACAACGCTTAGATGAGGAGGATGCGATCGCAGCGGTGGCGTTAGTTCCTTTATCGGGTTCTGAGGAAGAAGCTGAAGCATTGGATGAGGCGTTGTAACGTTAATTAGGGAACAGGGTGATATCAACTTAAGCTACAGCCCTCAAGCTACAGCCCTCACCCCCAACCCCTCTCCCAAGCTTGGGAGAGGGGAGCAAGAGGGGAGCAAGAGAGGAGTCGTGTTCCAGACTTTGCCAACTACATCTTTTATGATGAATGCCACTGAATTAAGCAACAGTCAAGCGTGAAACCCTTGTAAATTGGTAGTTTAGCACACTAAATTGCCCTTAAGTCAGTGCCATTTCTTTTATGATGGTTCCCCTTCTCCTATGCAACAAAAGCTCTCGCATCCTCTGTCCTCCCCCCTCTTCGTAGCTACGGTGTACACACAAGTGGAGTCTGAGCAAGTTTCCACCCCAGGAAAAGCGACTCAAACTTCCGCAAACCCTTGACGAGAGTGGGCATTCCTGGAGGACGTTGGGAACGATAACCCGACCATCCTCCCAGGCGTGCA
>NZ_JAVKBY010000015.1:0-55128 GCF_040222985.1 Coleofasciculus sp. F4-SAH-05 | reverse complement strand
TGCACGCCTGGGAGGATGGTCGGGTTATCGTTCCCAACGTCCTCCAGGAATGCCCACTCTCGTCAAGGGTTTGCGGAAGTTTGAGTCGCTTTTCCTGGGGTGGAAACTTGCTCAGACTCCACTTGTGTGTACACCGTAGCTCTTGTAGGGGGGAACGAGGGGGGTAGGGGGGAACGAGGGGGGTTCGGAGTTGGGGTTAGGGGATGAGGGGGAAAATTTCGAGAAGTAGATAGACACAACTTAAAACCTTGCCAGCATTGGTTTTCTACCTTAAGTTGACACCAATGGATATTATCGTGCCCCTACTTATTTGGTGAAATCTTACTCCTTTATTCTTCTATACCTTGATCAACTGATATGTCCGATTCGGGGGAATTTTCAACCATGAGATCCAGTTGATAATCAATCGGTTCATCCGCATCAGATACTACAACAAACTCATAGAATCCTGATTCTGGTAATTCCCCAGAAAAGCTGTGCTGGCGCGAATCTTCTAGGAAGATTGTATTACCTGTGGGACTGTAGATGGAAAATAAGGCATTGGGGGCGATGGAGAGATTCACCTCCATTAACTGATCTGCCCCTAACTCGGCGGTAAAGGCTTTACCTTCTCCGGGTTGCAGGGTTCCACTTAGTTGTGTGCCAGTCTCACCAGGTTCAAAAATAATCCGTTCTAATGCCTTTCTGGATTGCAACGCTTTGACGCTATCCGCAACCGTGGCTTGCCAGATTTGACCCATGGGTTGATCCAGAAATTCCGGTCCGGTTTCGCCTTCTTGTTTGGGGAAGATACGGAAAAACTGGGCATCAGCGAGGTCATATAACGCCCGACTACTGACACGTAGACGATTGACGCTTACTTTCCAGCGATCGCGATCGCTCTCATCATAACTGCCTAATTGTTGCTTGGCTTGACGACTCAGATCAAGCTGTTCAATCTGGGTGAGTAAATTTGCTGCGATTCTATCCCAGGCTTCTCGGAGCCTAACATCTTCTGGATCAGTACTTAATGGATCTCCCCGTTGTGCTGGATACTCATTCCAAAACGCCTCATCGACTAAACTGACATAAAAGTCATAATTGATACCCAGATTCATCCGTAGCTGTCGTAGGGTTTGCTTGCGTTGTCGTTCTTCCGGCGAAAAGTCGGAGGAGGGTTCGGGTTCGTCATCGTCTTCTGGTGAAATCACTGGGTTCTCAAAGTCCTCTACTGTAGGCGTAGCCCCGCGTTGTTCCGATCGCAGTTGCGACTCAATCCACAGATTACCCGCCCACCAACCAAAGCCACCGGCTGCCAGAATAAACACCAATGCCAGGATAAATTTCCCCAACCAGCCTAAAGCGGCGTTATTCTTGCCACTTGGCGCAGACTTGGGAGCAACAGGGGTAGGGGGGGATGGTGGGATTGGTGCAATCCAAGCGGGTGCGACAGCGACTGTGGCTTGCGTCTGGGGTGATGGCGGTGGCGGTGGGGTGTATGCGATCTGGGGGGATTGAGATGTCAGGGCTTGTAAGACTTGATTCGCACTTTGAGGGCGATCCTGGGGGTGGGGTTGTAGCAGTTGTTCGAGGATACGGCTGAGGGTGGGGCTAAGGGGAATGGCACTAAAGTGCCGACTACGAAACCAGGTTAAGGTGTGGGGATCGATTAGCTCAGAGGGTTCTTTCCCCGTGAGTAACACCAAAACTGTTGCCCCTAAAGCGTACAAATCGCTACTGGCAGAAATAATCCCCCCTTGCATTTGTTCGTGGGGGGCATAACCCACTTTACCCAAGCGCGTTGCTGTAACCGGGGAGGATGCCATCACCTGAGAGGCTACCGTGGTGGCGATTTGCTTAACCCCGCCAAAGTCAATCAGCACCGGCAATCCATCCTGTTGACGGATGATAATATTCTCCGGAGAAATATCTCGATGAATCACGCCGAGGGAGTGGATATAGTCCAAAACGGGGAGAATTTGGCGTAATAGTTTGAGAATTTCGGTTTCGTTAAACCGTAATCCCTGATTCTGACGTGCCTCCAAGATAGCGCGACAGGTTTGTCCAGCAATATAGTCTTGGACTAAAAACAGGCGTCCTTCTCCCTGCTGTTTCACTCGCAGCAGTTCTCTAAATTCAGGGATTTGGGGATGTTTCAGCTTATAGAGAACCCCAGCTTCTCGTTCAAACAGTTCCGAGGCTTTCTGTAAGGCAAATGTCCCTTGCACTTGCGGGGCGAATTCCTTTAATACACAAGCTTCACCGAAGCGATTCAAATCTTGGGCGAGATAAGTGCGTCCAAATCCCCCATGTCCCAATTCCCGCACAATCCGATAGCGTCCCGCCAAAGCCAATCCCGACTCCCTGTTGCCATTTTCTGCTTGCTCCAGTTTCTCACCACAGTGGAGACAAAAGCGACTATTGGGGGGATTTTCGTGACCGTGAGAGCAATTTAAGAGCTTCATGAATCCAGAATGTGCGCTACGTGAGTGAAGAAGGCGGAAGGCAGGCAATAGCGGAATGACCACTAAGATCATTACATGGTTGTAATTGTAGCTTCTGGATTTTTCTGGACTTCTATCATAGTTCCTCTCAAGTGGGTTGATAGCGAAATCCAGCAAGTTATTCTACAACCCTTGATACACCGTAGGGTGGGTTGAGCGAAGTCGAAACCCACCAGCCAAAATTTCAGTTCCCTTCCTTTTAAGTGAGTGGAGTTTCTCAAAAAGAAGATGCCGCCTACTGAACTGACACAACTAAAATTAGGGATTAGATTGGGTTCGTAGTAGGGGAACCTTAGCCCCTAATTTCTTTCATGAGCATCAGGCTTGCTCAGATGTGCAATGCCACTACTGGAGTCGGTTGAATCGGGCGCATATCAGTTGAATCGGGCGCACGTCGGTTGAATCGGGCGCATATCAGTTGAATCGGGCGCATATCAGTTGAATCGGGCGCACGTCGGTCATTGGTGTCAACTTAAGCTCAACCCCTCACCCCCACGGTGGGAGAAGGGGTTAGGGGATGAGGGGGAAATGTCGAGAAGTAGATAGACACAGCTTTAAACCTTACCAGCATTGATTTTCTACCTTAAGTTGACACGGATGCACGTCGGTGCGCCCCTACGGTTTCCATTTATCTTGCTCAGGTAAAGTAAAATAACACTTGTGAAGCCAACGCGGATATCAAGTCAATATTAGGAGTGTTTTATGCACCTGCAACGAATTCGAGTTCCTGATTTCCGGGTTTTAAAGGATGTTGATATTACCTTTGAAAAGGATTTTGTTCCCAGAATTTTTCCCTTGGGCAGTCTAAATGGCGGTGGTAAGAGTACATTACTGCAATTAATTTTTACTCTACTTCACTGTTCGACTGATCCGGAAAAGAAACCTTTTTTGCAAAATCTACTCAATGGCTTCAATATTCGCGAAGACTCTCCGAAGAGAACTTTGGCTATGATTGATATTTGGGATAACAGTAAAACTGTAGCCATTGATTTTTTCTGTTGCAAAAATGGTTATATTCAAGAGATGTTACAATTTGATAATAACTCTAGCCAATTTAAAGGCAATGTATTGTTTTTAGCAATGCAAAAACTTGAAGAAATAAATCAAGAGATTAGAAAATTACAAGAGTTTATTGACTATTTGGAATATATTGACACACAAATAATTGCTTATAAAGAAGGAAATTTTTTCGGTCAAGAAATAGAGCAAATTGAACAATTTTTTAAAAAATTACAATCGGTTGATCGTAAAACGTCACAGACCATCGAAAAACATAAACTAACAAGAGAGGTTACGTCTATAGCAGAATCATTAAATAATCGGATGAAAAAACAACTTGAAGAGCTACTTAAAGAGTATTCCCAAATACGCCAAGAGATTGAACCTATTTCAACTAAAGTAGCAGAATACATGAAATCCAATAATTGGATATTTATATCCGAATACAGACTTAACGAAGAAGAAATAAATTTATTAATTTGTCATGTTGATGGTATTGATGTAGCAAAAAGTTCAGAAACAAAAATGTTTCTGGATTCCATGGCAGAAAAAATATTTTTTGCTGCTCCTTCTACACAACTGTTTCTTTTTATGGAGCAAAAAAGTCGAAATTTGTTATTTAAAAGTAAGCTAGTTTTAAATAAAGATTATTACTCAAAACTTAAAGACGCCAGAAAACGACTTATAAATTTATTTACTTATGATTTTTTAGCTGTAGATCTTTTGATACAGGCTTTTAAAGATGCTCGCGATCGCGATTTCCGAGAAGCGATAGAAACGGGAGAGTATGGCAATAATTATCAAAGACTAAAAAATGAGTTAAACCAGATGTTGTTCAATAAGAAAATAAACATAGATAAAGACTTTAATGGAGTGAACTTTACATTAGATAGAAATGGCGAGACTATCGAACTCTCTCCCGAAGACCTTAGTCATGGAGAGTTGAAACGGTTAAGCATTTATATGTGGCTCAAACATCATAATATAGAAGATGCTATTGTATTAATGGATGAAATAGAAATCGCTTTTCACCCCGATTGGCAATATCAAATTATTCAAGATTTACAAGAATGGGCACCGAATAATCAATATATTCTGGCAACCCACTCCTACGAACTCTGCCAAGCCTTAACTCCTGCCCATGTTAAAGAATTAGAACCTAAACTTATCCAGCAAGACCCCGAAAACTAGACATGAGTTTTAGTCCAGAACAGTTACAACGCCACTGTGAAATAATTCTTCGTTCTCGCAGAATCCTGAATAAAATAGTTGTTCTTTGTGAAGGTAAAGGGGGTATTTGGGAGCTTCAGGGTAGACCATCGCCTCAATCTTATGGAAGAATGGCACAAATGCCAGATTCTAACTTTTATAATGCCTGTGTTCCTAAGTGGTGGCGGAACTATCGACCCGAATTTTTTAATTGTGGCGACAGAACCGATGTACTCGATACTTACTGCACTTTATTACAGTTACACGATAAAGATAGCGCTAACTCCTATTTAAGTCCAGAAAAGCTTTTTGCGATTGTTGATTTAGATTTATACCCTAAAATGATTGATGATTATCTGTTTCCAGATACAGAGGCAATTTTTCAGGATCTGTATGAACAAGCAAAGGTCAATCCTAAAAATGCAATAAATCATCGGATCTGGGTGACAGGGTTTATCTATAAGGAGTCCTACTTTCTGTTCCCAGAACTCCAACCCGTATTTGATAATTTTGCCGCTGCTCCAATGTATAAAGATAATCCTGCTTTGCTGCAAACAATTTATATTGATATGGCAGATGGAATCAGTAATGATGCTAATTTGCGAGATAACTTACAACGAGCATCAAAGCGGCTTCGCTACTGTTCTGGATTAGATTGTCAGGGAGTGAATGAGTTGCGAGATTCCTGGAGAAATCAGTTTAAAAATGCTCCAGATGAGCAACGGAAGCAGGAGTTAATTTTTGCCCTGTTGACGATTAAGAAAGCGAAGGAATACTGGAACCAATTTAACCCTCCTACTGATTGGAGTCGTCCGATTGAGGTTTATCGAGATCAATTTTCTTTGGAAATAGGGCGATTTTATGCCGAAAAAAGTAGTGATGTTCACTATCATCTTCCGTTTTTCTTGAAAACCTTATATGAAAAGGATTGTCAGCAGCGCGGTTAACCAGGTATCTGATGATAAGAAAACATCATTCAATGGTGGGGGTGCATGTAAACTTGGTAGGGGCGCACTGACGTGCGCCCGATTTAATGGTAAAATCTATTCCACAATTTTAGCTGGGTTACGCCACACCTAAGCAAGATGGATTAGCATTATGCAAAAGAAACCCGTACAATTAAGGGCTAAAGCCCTTACTACAAGCTGGCGCGATCGCACACCGTACACCCTACCCCGACACTCCTGCTGTTACAATTTTTTTGGGTAAAAATTTTATAGATTCAGCAAATGGCATCGTTAAGAAACGTTTTAGTATCGGGGATACTGCTGTTCCTGCTATCTCCCTTAGTTGCTTGTTCCCCAGCTTCTGAAACGGGGAATGAGACAACCGTTGAACCGTTAATCGCTGGGGCGATTCCCGATCAAGATCCGGAAAAGTTGCAACGGTTGTATGACAAGTTGGCAAATTACCTGGAAACGGAGTTAGGTGTACCCGTCGAATATAAACCTGTAACCGACTACGCAGCAGCGGTAACCGCATTTCGAGTGGGGGATCTCGATCTCGTCTGGTTTGGCGGATTAACTGGCGTACAGGCGCGATCGCAAGTTGAAGGCGCAGAGGCGATCGCCCAACGGGATATTGATGCTGAATTTACCAGTGTATTTATTGCTAATAAAAATAGTGGACTGCAACCGATTCAGGATATCCAAGAATTATCCAAATTAAAAGGATCAACCTTTACCTTTGGCAGTGAATCCTCCACATCAGGGCGGTTAATGCCTCAGTATTATCTCGAACAAGCCGGGGTGACACCAGAGGATTTTCAGGGAGAGGTCGGTTTTTCCGGTTCCCATGATACCACAATTCAACTGGTTGAAGCCGGGAGTTATCAGGCAGGGGCGTTAAATTCTCAAGTCTGGAAAAGCCGCGTGGAAGCCGGAGACGTGGATTTAAATAAAGTGGATGTGATTTGGGAAACACCGACCTATTATGATTATCATTGGGTGATTCATCCCGATGCCAAGTCACGTTATGGTGAAGACTTTTCCCAGAAGGTGCAAGCTGCTTTACTCAAGCTTGACCCGAATAACCTCGAACACAAAGAAATTTTAGACTTATTTGGTGCTGATAAATTTATTTCCACAGAAAATTCCAATTACGCTCAAATTGAAGAAGTCGGTCGTCAAATTGGCAAAATTAAATGAGCGATTCGTCGCCAATTTTTCAGCTAAACGGTGTAACCCAGCGATTTGGTCAGTTAACCGCCCTAACGGAGATCAATCTCACTCTTTACCCTGGGGAACGGGTGGCATTAGTCGGGTCAAGTGGGGCGGGAAAAAGCACCCTATTGCGTTTGTTGAATGGGACACTGCAACCAACCCAAGGAGAAATTTGGGCATTAGGGTATAATTTCTCTCAGCTATCGACTCGGAGATTACGCCAAGTGCAACGGCAAATTGGTACAGTCTATCAGCAGTTTCATTTAGTGGATAACTTGCGCGTCATTCACAATGTTAATGCTGGACATTTAGGACGGTGGTCATTGTTTAAAGCCGCTGTATCACTGCTATTTCCGTTAGAGGTAGAAACAGCGCATCAGGCATTAACTCAGGTGGGCATTTCTGAAAAAATTTACACCCGCACAGATCAACTTTCAGGGGGACAACAGCAACGAGTAGCATTAGCGCGAGTTCTGGTACAAAATCCCTTGGCGATTTTAGCCGATGAACCCATTTCTAGTCTTGATCCGGAGTTGAGTCGAGAGGTAATAGAGTTACTGTGTCAGATGAGTGAACAGGGGGGTAAAACTTTGGTGACTAGCCTGCATTCAGTTGACTTTGCCCTGAGGTATTATCAACGCATGATTGGATTAAAAATGGGAAAAATTTTATTTGATAATTCAGCTACAAATGTTTCGGCAGAAATGATTGATCAGTTGTATAAAACATAATATAGCAACCGTCATAGCTGTTAGGACACATCATTTATGTTCCAGACGTTGCATGCAACGTCTCTACAATGGTGCCGAAAGTCCTAATCGATGTGTCTACTGCTATATCATAAATTACATTATACTTAAGCCCCTAAGCCTCTTGCTTCAGTACCACTAAGGTAATATCATCAAAAACTTTTTGCTTACCAATAAAGTGCCGCAGATTATCAATAATCGCATCTTTCATGGCTGCGGCGGATTTATCCCAGTTTTGACGAATCACATCACACAATCGCTCTAACCCATATTGTTCGTTTTCCATATTTTCAGCTTCAGGAATGCCATCGGTATAGAGGACAATGCTGTCACCGGGTTGTAATTCAATTAACGCCCGATCAATAAAATCCGCAATGTCATCATCTAAGGCAATCGGAAACCCCAAATCCATGGTATCAATTCGTTCAATAATTCCCCCAGCACGCACCACGATAGATTCTTCATGTTGACCACTGATACTAACTTTGCCATCAGTATAATTAAGAATGGCTAAGGTCAAGTTGCGATCCGAATTCATCCGTTGCACATTTTTGTAGAGCGTGCGGTTAAGAACATCGAGAAACTTCACGGGATCACGTTCCCGAATTTCATCAAGGGTGCGAACAACGGTTTGGGTCATCATCATTAAAATACCACTTTCTAACCCATGTCCTGTTACATCTCCGATACCAACAGTAACTACATTATCTGTGAAGAGGATGTCGTAGTAATCGCCGCCAACTTCGTCAGCCGGTTCCATAAACCCAGCAATATCCAATCCTTCAATGGCTTCTAATTCATCAGATTTGGGGAGGATCATATATTGCAGTTGACGAGCGACGTCAAGTTCAGCACTCATCCGTAGGTTTTCGGCTTTGAGTTTTTCGTTGAGTTGACTAATTTCCTGATTGGCTTGGGCGAGTTCAGCCGTGCGTTCTTTAACTTTATCTTCTAAGTTACGGGCATAATCTTCTAATTTTTGATAGGAAATCATCAGATTTTGCCACAAAACCTGACCGACGCTCAACGTAGCCGCAACAACTACAGCTAATAAAGGCGTAAAGACAGGAACTAACCAACCATAAAGAAAGGCAAAATAGGAACTGATAACAATAATTCCGACCGCGACTAATAACCCCAAAAGAGTCATCCAGCGTCGGTGAATATAGAATGAACCAAGTGTGGCACTGTATCCTGACCAAACAACAATTATTAGCCAATGTATAGGTTTTGGAGTTGCCCGCAACATGGGACGCCCTGATATAGCGGCGCTGAGAATCTGACTGGTGACATTAGCGTGGATGACCACACCGGGCATTAAATCCGTCGGGACAGCTAGATTGCTATTATAAGGAGTAAGATAGTTATCATTAAGACTGGGCGCTTTTGAACCAATTAAAACGATGCGATCGCGGAACAAGTTTTCTGGGATGCGGTTCTCCAAAACATCGGTCATGGAAATATGAGGAAAGCGATCCAGTCCGCCGCGATAGTTCACCAGGATTTGATACCAACCCAAATCCGATTCTTTGTAGAATCCATCATTTTTGCTTAGGGGGATAAATTTTGCCTGACCTAAACCAAAGATTTGTTTTTCAGGATTGATGGCTTCCAATTCAATCCCTTGGTCTGCCAAATAATCTAAAGCCAGTTTTACGCCAAAGCCTTGCAGTAAACCGCTCTCAGCTTCACCGAGAACCAGACTACGACGAATTTTGCTATCGTTATCCAGGAACATATCGTTAGCCGCCACTTGACCTTTGTCGGCTAATGTGGGTGGCGGGTCGATGGTATCTCCAGCAATTTTGGTAATTCCAATTAGGTTTGGGGTGGTTTTAAACACCTCAACCCGTTCATCATGTCCCGGTTCTACGGGTAAATCTCGATAAATATCTAACCCGATCGCGTTAGGGTTTTGGGCTTTAATATTCCGGATTAGCTGTGCCATGACTTTATCCGCCATGGGCCACTGCACCACATAATCAATATCTTCTTCATCAATCGTGACAATGGCAATTCGCTCGTCAACGGGTTCTTGGGGACGCAGGAGAAGGAATTGATCTAAAATCAACCATTCTAAAACCCGAAAAATCCCCAGATAACTGCCAGCACTAATTAAGCCTGCTACAAAAAGCGTAATCCGTAAAACCCCTTTCCAGCGTTTCAATAATGCCTGTAGAGACGTGTCAGGGTTCATTTTAATTGTTGACCCTTCGCTTTGTTCAAGGGTTTGATTTTCCGTTTTGGTTAACGAGTCATCACCCATGTTATATTCGTTTCAACCCTGATCATGTTGTTTTATCCTTTCAATAAGTAGTGTCGTGGCACACCTTAATTGGTGGATTAGCTTGGGTTCGTAGTAAGGGCTTTAGCCCTCTCCAGCTATGCGTTAAAGCACTAAAGTGCTTACTACAAACAAAGCCTCCTGCCTTCTAGAAAACAAAAGGTTGAGACGCGATCGCTTCTAGGTCAACTTGTTCTAATAAATCGTGCCATTCGGTACTATAGGTTTCATTCTTCGGTTCAGATTGTTGAGCCTCAACTAAAACCTGCAACGTATCATACCAGATCCCTGCCTCGGCATACTTAGTTGCCAACTTCACGGGAGATCCGACAAACTCTTGCTTATTGACCGTATTTTCAACCCGCTTTATCCATCCTGTCACGGCATAATTATCGGGTCTCAGAATTCCACCGGGTTCAATGGGAGCAAAATACCACAAATAATTCTTATCGATTTCCAATCCCGGTGTGTCTGGGGGTAGAGTAATAGCCATGACTCCACCTTGAGGAGAGACATTGAGGATGGTGTGGTAATGAGAATTCCCCGCTTCATCTTGAATACTAAAAAAGACCTCCTGTGCGCCAATTGGAGGCAAATAAACATAGATTGTGGGACGAGGTGAAACGGTGCGTCCATGTTTCGTCGGCGGAACTAATGCTGTAAGTACAGGAATGTCATTGACTGGTTTTGCTTCTGTTGCTAAGGCACCTAACACTTCGGGAACTGAATCTTGATTAGGGAGAAATAGTTCAACATCACCTCGGATACCCCCGCCAGAACTGGTATAGGGGTTTTTCGCGTCAGAGGGTAAGCTAAGTTCTACCTCGCCTCGGGTTCCCCCAGCTACACCGCTACGGGGTGCAGCACCGCCAGGTAAAGTTAGTTCTACCTCGCCTCGGGTTCCCCCAGCTACACCGCTACGGGGTGCAGAACCACCAGGTAAAGCAAACTGCACATCTCCTCTAGTTCCCCCAGCTACACCGCTACGAGGTGCAGAACCACCAGGTAAAGCAAACTGCACATCTCCTCTAGTTCCCCCAGCCACACCACTACGGGGTGCAGAACCACCAGGTAAAGCAAACTCTACATCTCCTCTAGTTCCCCCAGCTACACCGCTACGAGGTGCAGAACCACCAGGTAAAGCAAACTCTACATCTCCTCTAGTTCCCCCAGCCACACCGCTACGAGGTGCAGAACCACCAGGTAAAGCAAACTGCACATCTCCTCTAGTTCCCCCAGCCACACCACTACGGGGTGCGGAATCTTGAGGAAGACCAAACTGCACCTGACCTCGCACACCCCCACCTACACCGCTTTTTGGAACATTATCGTCGGGAAGACTAAAGTCTACACTGATCAGGTTATCGTTGATGGGAGGTTCCGACTCTAAGGGGACAAAACCTGCTAAAACAGCATTGGCTGTTAATAAGAAGATTGTCCCGGTTACTGTAGCGGATAAGAGAGTTTGGCAGATTGCTGGAGTCATGGTTAACTTTCCTTGAATGCTTAATCACCTATAGCCAATTGCCGATCAGAACAAACGATGCCCAAAAATAGGGATGTTTATATAAGGGTTCTTCCAGAAGACTAAGCTGTGCTTGTCGCAATGCTTCAGCTTTGCTCACCTTCAGATCCGTTAGTTGATGATAAAATTCCCGCATCATAATCGAGGTGGATTCATCACTCACTGACCAGAGACTGGCGATTGTACTTTTGGCACCCGATCGCAGGGCAAATCCTGCTAGCCCTAATGTAGCGCGATTATCTCCGGCTGCGGTTTGACAGGCACTCATGACTAATAGTTCAATTGGTTTCAGTAGCCCTAACCGCCGTTTTTGAAAGATTAGGTCGAAGTCTTCAATGGAAATGCGATCGCTCCAGGTGAGCAGAAAGGTTTCCTCAGGATTGGAACTGAATTGACCGTGAGTCGCTAGGTGAACTATGGGAAAGGATTCGTTGTTAATCAAGTCTTTGAATTTGCCGAAGGTAAAGTTTTCATTGAATAGCACTTTAGACTTGACTTGTTTCGACACTTGTGCTATCTCTGCATCAACTCCTGGTAAAGGGCTGAACCCTTGACGAGCTTCGGTTAATCCAGCGGCTAATAAACTCAGTTCGTCTTGGGAGAGTCCTTGGGGAAACAGTTGTAATCCGGGACTGAAGACAACCTGATACTTTTGCAGGACATACTGTTCTCCATCATAGAGTGCCGCCATGGGTAAGTTGCGGAGAAAGCCATCGGGTACAAATACTAGCGTCTTGATATCTCGGCTAGCCATCGCTGCTTCAGCGGGTTGGATTAACCAGTTATACACCTGTTGAGAGAGTTGTAACCGTTCGCTACTGGGATAGCCAGGAGACAGGGCGGAATACAGTTGGGTTAGCGTTGATTCAACCTCAGCTTGGGGGAGTTGAGTGGCGTAGTGGGTGAGGGGTTGATTGGGAATCGAGAGGATCACTTCCAAGCGATCGGGTAAGATAATCGGATAAATTACCGCTGCTTGGGTATCAATTTCTTCCAAGGCAACCGGATTAGTATCTAAACAGGCATCTTGGAAAAAGTTATCCAGTGCTGCCAATTGCAACGCTTCCATCACATCACGGGCTTGTTGCAAGTTCCCTTGATTATCCTCTTCTTTTAACAGTAAGCTGACAAGTTGGCGATAGAGAGGTTCAATCCCTTCTTTAAAGTCGAACTGAACATCAGAACTAATTGCAATTAAATCACTGCGGAGGGATTGGATATTATCAAAGGCAATTTTATAGGCGGCGAGGGCTTCGCTCGTTTTGCCTTGTTTTTGCAGAATTTCACCCAATTGTGCGCCCGCCCGTGCTGCGATATCGTCGGCGTTAATTTCTTGAGCGAGTTTTAGTGCTTTTTGGGATAGGGTTTTACTATCGTCTAATGTCCCATTCGCCTGATACAGTTTACCCAATTGATACAGGGCATAAGCTTCTGCCCTGGGATCGTTAATTTGTCGGGCTTGTTTAACCGCTTTTGCCAAGAGTTTTGATGTATCCACTGCCAAGGAGTTTGTCATCCCTGCTTGATCGTATTTCATCAAACTATCTGCCAGATTAATTTGGGCATAAATTGTCGGACGCGAGGCAGACAGTTGATTCACTTTGGTGGTGACAATTGGAATAAGTTCTTGGGCAACATCCCAGCGTTGTAACTCCACTACCATCCGCAATTGATTCAGTTGCGCTTCCAGTTGAGTTAAGGGATCAGGCGTTAATTCGGCAGCTTGTTGATAGTACGTCCAAGCGACGGCATATTCCTGTAAATCTCGCGCTACATTACCAATGCTAAACAGTGCCTCACTGGTATCCTGAGGTGAGTTTAACTGTTGACTAATTTGCCAACTGGCTTCTAATGCGGCTTTCGACTGGCGCAGTTGACCCAGAGTTTGTAAGGCGACACCTAAACTTCTCAATCCCTTGGCTTTCATCAGACTATTGGGTTCATTTTGTAACTCACTCACCAATTGTTCCAAGAGAGACTTTGCCCGTCGATATTTACCCAAGGATTGTAAGGCTTGCGCTTGGTTAATTTGGCTGATTAATTGTCCGGTTTGGTCATCTGCCTGTTTATAAATGGAGGCAGATTTTTTCCAGGTATCTAATGCGGTTTGGCTTTGTCCTTGCAACAGATGAATGGTTCCTTTCGTATTCAAAGCTTGGGCAAGGAGTAAGCGGGTATTGTTATCAGTATCCTGTTTGGATTGTAACTGATTTAAACTTTGTGCGATCGCGCTTTGGGCAGATTCCGTATTTCCTAACTCCTTATACGCCAACGCCAGGTAATTCAGCGCCTGGGCTTGCTTGAGGATAAACCCTTCTGCGGCATACGTCTCGGCGGCTTCTTGCCAGACTTGTGCCGCTTGGTCAAATTGTCCAGCTTGATAATAAAGTTTCCCCTGTTCGACTAAATCTGATGGTTCAGCAGTTTGACTGTAGAGAGGTGCCATGGCGGGTGCTAATGTTTCCCCCCGGTTCTCGACGATTTCCCCCATCTGATTCCCCATTTCCAACGGAGGATAAGCCGCCGTTGCTGGCAGCTTAGGTGATTGTAAAGATAGGGTGAGAAAGAAAGCACCCAGAATCAAAGAAATAAAAGAACGGGGGTGTTTCAGCCAATTCCAGGAACCCTTAACCGTTGTTTTGACTTTAGAATATCTTCTACTCATGTTAATTCCACGCATATATGCATAAATTATATTATATTTACGGGCTAATTTCTTTCATCCGACACTCACGTTGATAGAATATTGGGTAAGGTAGTTAACGACTTGCTGATTACCTTTGAGCAAGCCAATGACGAAATTGGTGTCAAGTAAAAATTTACTTCCATTCACTGCGTAGTCTGTGCTGAATTTCGACGGGATCTTCGTTGAGGTTGGGGGAGTCTTTCAAAATGCCTAAATAGCTAGAAAGCAATTGTGATCTAGGGGATGGGCGCAATTGAAATTTCTGGCGCAAAAACTCTGCAAATGCTAACACCATATTGGCTTGGTCTTCGGGCAAGGCTTTGACGAGTTCGTACACAGCTTCGGCGGTAGTCATTAGCGGGTGACTTGTATCGGGTGTTGCTTGGATAGGGTTATGAACCCATAACATTTATTCTATAGCATCAGAACCCGGATAGAATAGAATTGTCATAGATTTATACAAAAAAATAATGCTTCAATTTCTTTCAAAACCCGTCACGTTTGATCAGTTTATTTCCTGGTATACCGAAAATTCAGAAGCCCATTACGAACTGCACAACGGAGTCATTGTCGAAATGCCAAAAGCGACGGGAGATCATTCAGAAGTTGCTGGTTTCCTAGTGGCTGAATTCAATTTTGAAATTCGACGAGACCAAAAATCTTGGTTAATTCCCAAGGAGTGCATTGTTAAGTCTGAGAATGAGATGTCTGGGTACGAACCCGATGTCATTGTTTTAGATCGCAGCGCACTGGGTAGGGAACCTCGATGGAAAAAGGAGTCTATTATTACCTTAGGAACAACAGTTAGTTTAGCCGTCGAGGTTGTTTCAACCAACTGGAGAGATGATTACGGCTATAAACTGGTTGATTACGAAGCTTTATTAATTCCCGAATACTGGATTGTCGATTACTTGGGCTTGGGAGGAAGGCGCTATATCGGCAATCCCAAGCAACCAACCCTTTCCGTTTGTCAGTTAGTCGATGGCGAGTACCAAATTCGACAGTTTCGGGGAAGCGATCGCATCGAGTCTCTGGCTTTTCCCCAGTTAGATTTGACAGCAGAACAAGTTTTTGCCGCTCACAGATAAGATTCTTATGTACTAGAGCGTTAGTTTAGTAAGAGGATGTTTCACTTTTGTTGCACGGGAGAAGGGCAACCGGAATCTATTGCTCCCCTCTTGCTCCCCTCTTGCTCCCCTCTTGCTCCCCTCTCCCCGGCGTGGGAGAGGGGCTGGGGGAGAGGGGTTGAGCTTAAGTTGACACGGATGCACCTCAGTGCGCCCCTACACAATTTGCATATTGATTCGGTAACATTTCCTGAGGCACAGCCGCCACTAATTCAACCTCTCCTTGTTCATTTTTCACCCAACCCGTCGCTTCCACAAGATACTGCCTTTCAGTAGTAGATTCTCCCGCATTAGAAACAGGCTGTTTAGCTTGAGGCTGATTTTCCGATGCAGTTGCAGCAAAATCGCGCACATCAGATAACAGCGTTTGACCCCGAATCGGTGCAGTTGGATCACTCGGTACCCCTCCTCGCCCGGTAATGGTAAACACATTACCCTCAGCCGCCGCACAGGTTTTCACCACTTGGTTACTGGTATCGGCAAGTTGATCCGGTAGTTTCTCTAATCTTGCTGGGGGATTAATTCCGGGAATAATCCGAGTAAATTTACCCGGACGACCAAACCTAGAACTAACAGTAATATCATTGAGTGGCGTTGGTTGCTCTCGAAACGCAATAAAATAAAGTTGATTCGCGATAATAACAATAGCGCCCCCTCGACCAAAGAATGCGTTAGCAGCAATATCACTATTTTCACCAGGAAACGCCACAACAAATGGGGTACTTATCGTAATATTACCGCCATCACCATCAGCATTTGCTGTTCCTGCCGTGGCTGAAATCAAACTGCCTCGACGCATGAATACTAAATCATCAAAGGATAAGACAACATTACCCCCATCCTTACTGGCTGCCTCTGCCGAAATCTGACCATTATCCAGAATTAATTGACCGCCTTCAAGCTGGATATTGCCACCAGTACCTGTACCTTGACTATCCACGGAAATTACCGCACCATCGCTAATTTCAACCAATTCTGGATGAGCGATGAATATACTGCCACTCTTTCCAGCAGAAGCTGAGGCTGTACTTGCAAAGATACCTGTATTTTCACCCATAATGGTAATCACATTATCCACATTGATAATCGTGTCCCCTGCATCACCAGTTCCGACTGTATCAGTGCTAATTTGCGCTCCATCTTTCAAGATCAGAGTGTTTCCTGTTACCTCAATTAAACCGCCATCTCCTGATGAACCTTCGGCAGCATTAGAAAACAATCCAGTATCCTCACCAAAAAGTCGAATTGAATTAGCGTTGATGAAGATTTTGCCCGCATCTTCACTACTTTCAGTCAACGCTTCTAACTGGGCGCCGTTCGTGACAGATAGGGATGCGGCGTTAATCGTTAATGTGCCACCTGCCCCTGTTGCTTCCGCCAAGGTTCCGACAAACACACCACTAGGGTCAAACTCTCCACCTTTATTGCCATCAAATATAGCCGCCCCAGTTACATCAATAGTAATATTTCCGGCATTACTCCCAGTTTCTGCGTCTGATTGACCACTGGTACTGGCACTAATAAATCCACCATCCGTTACCGAAAGCTGATTCGTGTTAATCGTAATGTCGTTCCCTTGCCCCTTTGATGTTGGTGCAACCTCACTCAAAATACCACTAGGAATTGGAAAGTTTAGACCGAGTACAGCCCCCTTAATCTCAATTTCATCAGCATTAACATCAATTCGACCCGCATTACCCGATGCTACAGTTGTCGTTCTAATTTGTCCCCCATCTTCCAGCATCAGTTTACCCGTCTCGACTGAAACCCTCCCAGCATTGCCATTCCCTCGACGAATTCCCATGGGAAATAAGGCATCAGGCAAGGCAGGAAAATCAGATGCATCAGCAAAGAACGGACCGTTAGGGATACTCAAAAAAGGCAGTACCGCACTCACAATCCCACTAGGATTGTCGCCGGATGTTCCAATTAATTTAATTGATTCAGTGGCAATAACACTAACATTTCCAGCGTTTCCTACACCTGCTGTTGACGAAAAAATCTGGCTGCCATCCGTAGCCCTCAGTGTTCTTGTTGTGACAGCAACATCTCCAGCATTACCCCCTCTTACAAAAGAGGTTTCACTGGAAATCGTACTACCATTTTCTAGTGTAATGGAATCAGCCTCAACATTGACAGCACCTGCATTTCCAATACCTGATGTTGCTGTGTTGATTCGACTACTTTGTTTCAAACTCAAGGCAAGGGTAGAAATGTTTATAGCACCACCTTGTTCAGCACCAATGTAAAGCGTTTCAATTTCGTTGTTATTCATTAATTGAATCGTGGGAGCTGTGAGACTGATATCACCACCAATCCCATCAGTTTGAGTAAAACTCACGCCTTCAATCTTACTTGAATCATTAAAAAGAATTGACACACCACTATTCAGCGTTACATTACCGCCAACTAATCCCACGGATAGAATCTCACTGTTATCAGCAATAGAAAGCTCCCCACGAGCATCAATGGCAATCTCTCCCCCTAACTCAAACGTTGGCAATGGCGTTTCTAATTTATCTGCGGCTGTAATAATACTTTCAACCTGAATACTGCCATCGGGTAGCTCTAAATTCGGTCGATATTGATTCGTCAGTAAGACTAAGCCATTAGATTGGGCAATTTCAATTTTACCTACGCTGATATTAGAACCACTGATGGAAGGCGTTTCAAATGTAACCGAACCTGTAGGAATATCCGTTGGGCTGGGAATACCTGGAACTCCCGTAAATGGCGCTTGAGTCCAGTCAATTCCGGCTCTCACATCTAAGGTGGCTTGACTATCTCCATTGACACTAACTGATGTGCCATCAGATAACGTAACATTACTCAGGGCGCTGTAGGGTGTATTTGTTCCCGGAATTAATGTGTTATTGTTACTGTTAATTGTACTCGCCGTTAGACCCGTATTATTAATTATGAATGTGCCTAACTCAACACTTCCCCCGGCTAAAATATGTAGCGATGCACCCTCATAATTACCGAGTTTCACATCACCTGCAGCCAGGACAATGGGATCATCGGCTGCAAAACTATTCCCTGGAGTACCGTCGAGTTGTTCAACCGAAAATTGACCATTGGTAGCATAATGACCATCAAGTTGGATGTCATTAGCTGAACGCAGAGTCATATTGCCGTTAGAACTCAAGCCACTATTTGCATGGTTTAAGATAGACAGGGTTAACCCTTGATTTCCCTGGGCGACAAATTCACCCCCAGCCATTGCGATAAAGGGATTAGTCGCCGTATCTTGTATGGTTAACAGTTCTGAGGCTTTGAGTTTCAGATTGCTTCCGGCTGTTAATTGACCCCCTTCTAGGTCAATAGTTTGACCGATGAATGATAAATCTTGTCCGGCGGATAAGTTTCCTGTACTGGTAATTTCCCCAGTAGGGGGTAACCATTGAGAAATACCTAAAGGAGTTGTAACGGTTAGCAAGGGGGGCGAATCAGGATTTGTAGCGCTGAATGTATAACCATTGTTGAATACTACACCACCCGATGTGCTAGCCGCAAAAGAGCCAGGAACGTCTAGACTCGCATTGGGACCAAAAATCACACCATTGGGATTGAGTAAATACAGATTGGCGTCACCCAAAACGCCTAACGTCCCCAAAATATCTGAGTGATTGTTTCCGGTGACTCGACTGAAAATATCGGCAATACCACTCGGATTGGCAAAGTAAACCTGTTGCCCTTCATTGATATTAAACTGATCAAAGCTATGGAATAAAGTTGATCCTCGGCTTGCGCCACCATACAAGACCGTTGTTTTATTTACCTGCTTCGGGAATAAGCTTATATAGATTATTTATTGTAGCATAGAATTTAATTAACTAAAACACCGAATTAAGGTTTATTTCATAAAGACAGGTTTTGAGTAATCAGACTTACTCTCGTATGACAAAAAAGCATCTTTGTCATACCGAATCAGCTATATAGCGTTTTCATTTGAAATGTAAACAAGCAACCTTTGTCCAGTAAGACTCTTTGGTAGTCGGTAACGGTACACAGACAGATCCCCGACAACTCCTACGAAGTCGGGGATCTTGCTTAGAATACCGTTGCTTGAGGTGATGTTGTTTCCAAAAGGGGATACTCCCAGCACGATGGCGGCGTGACCACTACAGTTTCTAAGCGTTAAATATACGAGAAGCTGGTCGTAAAGGAAAGGTGTCCGGTATTAACCCCTTCTATCTTCATGATGTCTTCTCCATTCAAACTGATGATACTATCCGCGCCTTGTTGAGTCAGAACCAGATCGTTAAGGGCTATACCTAAGAGTCCAATTTGATCAGAACCGACATCATAGCCGCGCACAATATCTAAACCCGCGTTTTCTTCGAGTACATAAATGTCACTAGCGCCGAAATCTGGAAGGACAAGTTGTAGAAGTGGATTGTAATATGACCCGACAAGAAGATCTGCACCCAAGCCACCACGCAGTGTATCTGCACCCAAGCCACCCGAGAGAATATCATCACCACCATCACCGCGCATTAAATCAGTTCCCCAGTTACCAAACAACTGATCATCCCCTAAACCACCGATTAATAGATCATCACCGCCTTTACCCTTGATGATTTCTGAGAAAGAACTCCCCTCTATCGTATCGGCTCCATTGCGACCTAGAAGTTTTACGGTAGCATTCACAGGAGCCGTTACCGTAATCGAGGATAAGTCTAGATCTACCTGAATATTTTGGGAAGCAAAGCTCATGGTAGAACCCAAAATTTCTAGGTCTGTCACAAGATACCCTTTGTCCTGCAATGCATTGAGATCTAATGTTTCTAGCCTGGTTGTGGTGACGGGTGCGTCAATCACAATCTTTAAACTGCTTAAGGAATTTGCGGCTGGAGATAGAGTATCAAGTGCCGCTTGCAAATCATTTTGAGCAATGATCTGTGTTCCTGGAGTTAAATTTTCATCCGCAAAATATACGCCGTCCGTTTTGACTAAAATAATCACGTTATCGGCAAAATTTGGAGTGACTTGGGCATCGGTCACTGCAATCAGTTCAGTTTCGTTAGTGTTAGGATTCGTTAGCTGAAGCGCCCCATCCGTAAAAATATCAGCACCAGTATGACCTGTTGCCAGTAATTGATTATTAAAATCCACAATTTGCTGGGCAGCCGTAGGGTCAGTAGACGTATCTAGTGCTAAAAACGCATTCCACTCATCGGGAATTTGGGCGATTAGAGCTTTATTATCCCATTCAAAATAAAAAGCCGCGCTCCCCTCTGTTCCGTCAGGAAGGAAAGCCGAGTTGTTATAAGCCTGTCCACTGGCTATTAATGAGGCACAGTTTGCTGTAATGATTTGACCCGTAGTTGTGCTGATACAATAATCAAAATTCAGAACAGTCGTGAAACCCGGATCGAGTGGATCGTCAGTCTCCGGATCAAAAAGCTCAGAATAAAGTCGGAATTGCTCCCCATTGCCGAGTGTTGCCGTATATTGAACATAGGGAATCGTGCCATAATCAACGCTGTTATTATTCGAGGTGTTAGTGTCAAACGCATTATAACTACTAAATGCGGCTACACTCACTTCACTCCCAACGACATTCTTTTTTACGGCTACCAAAGGTGAACCAGCCGTTTTTTCAATCTTATTAACTGGGAGCCAACTTGTACCTTGAACCTGACCATTGTTGTATTCGGACAGTTCTGAATTTTCTCCTAATGAACCATAGAAATTGTTGGTTTGAACATAGTCACTACTCACGGTTGTATTGACTGTCAATTGTACGGATTCTCCCGACAAGAGTGTGGGAATGACAACTTCAACCGAGTCCGGATTGCCATCGCCACTCAAGCTTTGACCGTTGGCAGCGATATAGGGATCAATGATGCCGTCCTGATTGGGATCGTATGTATCTAAATCAATCGCATTGACGGGAAGGATTAATTCAGAGACGTTTAATTGCAAGTCTCCATTATCGGTGATCAAGACAGATTCAGCCGTCGCTGGACCATTGTTAGTGGCGGTCAATGTATATGAAAATTCTTCATCGGGAATCGCAATATTTTCTCCTTCTAATGTAGAGATAAATGACTTTTCGATCTCTAAATCAATTTCTTGTCGGTTGCCGAAATCAATGTCTGTTGCTGCTGTGCCGCTTGCAATGGTTATGGGTGCAGGATTCGTTGTTTTCTGTACCCAACCTGTTTGTTGAACTTCCCGGATGGTGTAATTTCCTGCACTTAAATTATCAAAGTTGTAATTACCATTAACATCAGTGGTGGTGCTGGTTTCACCTGCATCCAGAACCCCATCATTATCGCTATCAATAAAGATAGTCCAATTTTCTAATCCCGCTTCACCTGCATCTTTAACCCCATCGCCATCAGTGTCTTCAAATTTCTGTCCACTGATGGTTCCTAGTTCAAAGTTACCGAAGTAAACTGCTGTGGTATCTGTACCACTGGTAAGGTTAATGTCACTGGGATTGGTTGTGGTTTGTTGCCAACCTGTTTGTTGAACTTCGCGAATGGTATAGGTTCCAGCCGTTAAATCGGTGAAGCTGTAATTACCACTCGCATCAGTGGTGGTGCTGGTTTCTCCTGCATCGAGAACACCATCATTATCGCTATCAATAAAAATAGTCCAGCTAGCTAATCCAGCTTCACCTGCATCTTTAACCCCATCACCATCAATGTCTTCAAACTTCTGTCCACTGATGGTACCGAGTTGGAAGTTACCGAAGTCAACCTCTGTGGTGTCTGTACCACTGGTAATGTTAATCGCGCTGGGATTGGTTGTGGTTTGTTGCCAACCTGTTTGTTGAACTTCGCGAATGGTATAGGTTCCAGCCGTTAAATCGGTGAAGCTGTAATTACCATTAACATCAGTGGTGGTGCTGGTTTCACCTGCATCTTTAACTCCGTCATTATCGCTATCGATAAAGATAGTCCAACCAGCTAATCCCGCTTCACCTGCATCTTTAACTCCATCGCCATCAATGTCTTCAAACTTCTGTCCACTGATGCTACCGAATTCTTCAACATTACCGAAATCAACGCCTGTAACTGTCGTATTACTACCAATTGTGATTAGACTTGGATCAGTCGTTGTTTGAATAAGGTCTGTCGGGGTTATCTGACGAACAAAATAGTCACCTGCTAAAACATCAGTAAATGAGTATGAACCACCAACAGAAGTTGTTGTTGTGACCAACGAGTCTTTGGTTGGATCAAACGCACCTTCATTCGCCTCGAATATACCGTCACCATCATCTAAAAATAATTTAACCGTGACGTTATCTAAATTCGGATCAGCACCCGCTTCATCATCTCCATCGCCATTCAGATCCTCAAACACTCGACCTGAAATCGTCCCCTCCGGATCGATTCCCGCCACATCAGCAACGGCAAATTCCTCGAATCCTCCATCTGAACTAACCAACTTAGAAAAGAGATATACATAAGTACTGCCTGTTGCTCCAGAAAAAGCGGTTTCAGGAACGTAAATCGAGGCATCAAATGAACTCGTTCCTGGTGTTAAACCAGCATCAAGCAGTACTGAACTGTCTAAATCAAAAACAGCTTGTCCATTATTTAAGGCGCCAATCAGTGTCTGATTGCTTGGATCATAAGCACTCAATGTAGCCGAATTTCCCAGGAAGAGTCTAAACTCTTGTAGCGTAATCTCAGAGGCGCTATTCTTTTCATTCAGATCCAGGCGAACTTCGCGGAAGGTTTCTCCAGCAATCGTCACTTGTTGCAGTTCAGACAATTGGAGCGATCGCGCCGACTTTACATCGGGTTGACTAACCGCCGCATCGGTGTTGAAGCCTTCTTCATCCGGTTTTGCTCTCAGTTTTAGAAACGAGTCATTGGTTCCAGCACCCGATGCTAAATCAGCACGAACAATATAAGCACCATTGACAAATCCTGACTGATTTTGGGTTAAATCCAGAACCGAGTCGGTGAAAATATGGGTTTCAGCCGCTTCCCCAGTTTTCAAATCGGTAGCGGTTAACTGGAACGTTTCATTCGCCGAATCATCGGGATTAACATACCATTCGGTGACAATTGTCCCATTCTTTAGACCATCGAGATCTTTAGGACTTCCATCTTTCACTACCCAAGGATAGTGTCCTTTCCCTGAATCAGAGGGAGCAACAAGCACATCATCGGCTGTACCAAACTCACCATCAGCACCCGCTTCGAGATGTTGCACCTGCAATTTGACCACCGCACCTGGATCAAACCCTGTAGCAGTAATCGTCGCCGTTTCACCCGGTTGGTAATCTTGCTTATCCGTTTCGACTGTTGGTGTACTGGTTGTCTCTGCTTCAGCCACGTCAATCTGAAATAGCTGAGACACGTTCTTTATCAATGAGCCAGAAACAGCTAGCGGTTCTTGAAAATCTGGAACAATCCCAGATAGATAGTCTAAGCGAGAGTTTGATGACGTAAGCGGAGCAAGTTCACCTGTAGCCAACTTACTATCAGGAACCGCGTCTAGTTCTAGATGGCGTGGCTCAAAGAACGGCTTGACCTGAGATAAGAGAGAAAAAACTCGATTTAATCCAGGAGACAATAACCGAGGTGGAACTGTCTCAGTCAGCAATTCATATAGAGAAAGGAAGTCTAAATACTTAGTCGCAGTCATCATGTGAGGAACAATTAGCTCTGATCAACAACAGTGAGAATAAGCTGCACCTGATGGAAAGTGTCTCAATCAGTCTTGAAAAAGACACTACAGCCATTGCTTGGCAATGGTTTAAATGTTATCAATTTTAAACATTTTTTAGAATAGCTATACTTTTATATCGAAAATAGCTAGACATTAGCTCTCTCTCTCATAGTTCTCAGAACTCATTTCAAGTCACTAAATTTATCTTTTCAGCAGATATTAAACGTATGATAACCAAACAGGCTATCCATTGACATGAAGATTGTGTAAAGTTATGTCTAATTAATGTAACGAATTGATGAAGTTAGCTTTTCAGCCAACTTGAAACGGTATTGAAGCTGTCGTGTGTACTTTTTACGAATTCTGCCATGGGAGCAAACCTGTCCCCTGGATAAAATCGTAAAAGTTGGTAAAAGTTCGTGAAAATTCACCCTGACCTAGCTTTTATACCCAATCCGGGTTAACTACCCCCTTTATGAATAGGGACAAGGCAACAGGCAATAGGCTTTCATCGGCTAAGGGATCAAGAGGGTTCTAAAGGCGGATTGGGTATTACACAGAGATTGCGCTACTATCAATAAAAAATGAGAACGTATGAATCAGTGTAAGCCTCAGAAAGTCTGCATTGTCACGGGTGGTAACTCAGGTGTAGGTTTGATGACTGCTGTTGGGCTCGCCCAATTCGGTCATCATGTATTCATCGCCTGTCGCTGTGCAAGCAAAGCTGAGAAATCTGTCAATTATATTCGCGCCTCCACCGGAAATCCCAACGTTGAGTTTCTACCACTCGATTTAGCATCCCTTGATTCAGTTCGCACATTTGTGGAACTGTTTCAGGACAGACAGCTTCCGCTGCATTTGTTAGTGAATAATGCGGGTGTTTTCAATGCCAGAGGCACAACTCAAGAAGGATTTGAACTCATTTGGGGCATTAACTATTTGGGGCAGTTTCTACTGACAAATTTGCTACTGAAAACGCTTCAACATTCAGCCCCCAGTCGAATTATCATGGTTGCCTCGGATTTAGCATTGCGCCCCACGTCTATTAAATGGGAACGTTTTGTCAGGAAGACACCTTTAAATTTTATAGAACTGTATGCCGTATCAAAGCTGTGCTTATTGATATTGACTCAAGAACTGTCACGGCGCTTAGAGAATACCCACATAACTGTTAATGCAATTCATCCCGGATTTGTGCAATCTAATATAACCTTAGGGCATCGCTTAAGCAAGTATTTAGGCATCGGCATTTCGCCCCAAGACAGTGCTTCTGGGTTGCTAACTTGTGCAACATCTCCTGATTTTGCAGAGGTAACGGGTAAGTTTTTTGATTATCAGCAGAACGAAATCGAACTTCCTGATCTAGCCAAAGATACTGAACTAGCTCAACAGTTGTGGGAACAGAGTCGCTTGTGGACAGGCTGTCATCAAGACAATCCGAAAACCCCTGCCAAACCTGAGACGGCTGTTGGACTTTTAGAACCCTATTCGCTGGCATTTAGTCCCCCTGAACTCGGTTATCTTACCCAAACTATTGTTGAAAATATATTGCCTAACCCCCCGCTAAAAAACCAATTTTATCATTTTATTCACCTTTTATTTAATCTCAAAATTGGAGCAATCCTTCTACTTGTCAATCAACTCCGCAAGAAAGAGTTTTATATGGAAAGTCATCTTGATTCGGATGCTGTTTGGTCGATCTGCCAGGATGAAAATTTACGACAGAAGTTAAAAGAGTATTTGGGTGAAGATTTAGTGTTGTGGCGTTCTGGAATTTGGGTTAATATATCCTTCGCAACAACTGATTCCGTTTTGGCATCAAGATTCCTATCCTAATCTGCTTCAAGGAGAAGGCAAAACTATCAATGTTTATATTGCGCTAACCGAGGTTAATGAATGGAATGGGTTTGAGTACATCCCTAATCTTTAACTCACTCCGGATATCTCGGTTAAAATAAAAGACCCGTTTAGTGGCAATTGTTTGTTTAATTTGCCAGAAGACTTAGAACAGCAAGCCATTCCTGTGGTTTTGCGTCCTGGAGAATTTGTTTTATTTACCGATCAACTCATGCATCGTTCGATTCGCAATACCAGTGGTCGAGTTCGGCTAGCCCTCACCCTGCGGCTTACTCAACCCTCTGTTCATATCGTGTCAAGCTATAGTCCTATTTACAGTAAGCCTGTATTGTTGTAAGTTCTGCTAACATGAAATATAAGTACCTGGACATAAATTCTGTAGGCTGTACTAAGAAATATTAAGAATACTCAAATCCTTACTGTTGCCTGTTGCCTTTTCCCTGTTGCCTAATCTCAACCATTAATTTTAATGAAAGTCCGACTACTTAGGAAATTGGCTCTCCTGTATTTAGGCTAATAAGGAAACGCGGGTTTATTGAAAACATTTATTCAAGTTAGGAGGCATTTTCAATGTCATTTAAAAAGTTTCTGGTAATTGGCACAACGCTAGTCTTGGTAGGGGGTGGCGCTGCTTATCTCTACGCCAAAGGATTCTGGGGAGTCGCCGACACCCCAGCCGCTAGTGCTAAAGTTATTCCCGATGAAGCGGTGATGGCGGGCTTTATTTCTACTGACCCTCAATCCTGGATGAAGTTGCAGAAGTTTGGTACGCCTGAACTGCAAACATTAGTGAATCAGAGTCTGGAAAATTTACAAGCAGAAACCTTTAAGGATTCCCAAATTAGTTACGAGGAAGATTTGAAACCGTGGTTGGGGAATGTAATGGTCGCCGTTTTACCAACTACTTCTCCAGAAGCTGTGGACGACTCCAATCTGTTGACAGTTGTTACCATTAAAAATAAGTTTAGTCTGTTAAAGTTTGCCAACCAGTTGAAAACTGAGGAAAAACTGGGAAAAACTGAGGAAATTGACTATAACGGGTTGACGATTTTGGAGACAATTGACGAGGGGCAAACTTTCTATTCAGCGGTGTTGAGACAGCATTTGGTCATATCTGAAGACTTGAAACCTGTACAATTAGCGATTGACAGCTATAAGGGAGAACCATCTCTGGCTAGCGAAGGGAATATTGCCAAACTATTCTCCCAGGATATGAATCTGCTCAACCCCGTTGCTAAGTTTTATATTCCTGACTATACTGCCTTTGTGCAAGAGATGGTTGCTAATAATCCAGGAGTTGCCCCCTTACCTCCCGCCACCTTAGAACAATTACAAGCGTTTAAGTCCGTTAAAATGGGGGTAGGAATTGATGATGTAGGAATTCGCATGAAAACTATCGCCAATGTTGAACCTTCGGATATTCAAGTCGAATTTCAACCCAATCCCGGTCAAATTATCAGTCAATTTCCCGCTTCAACGATGATGCTGTTAACTGGAAATGGAATTAGTCAGGGATGGGAAATAATGAGCCAATCCGCCCAAACCGATCCCCAATTGCAGCAAGGACTCAACAGCCTCAGAAGTGCCGCTAATAGCATCAATTTAGATGTGGATCAGGATATCTTTGGCTGGATGGATGGGGAATTTGCCATCGGCGTAATTCCCTCTAGGGAAGGGATACTCGCCCCCATCGGCTTTGGTGGAGTGATTGTCTTTCAAACGAGCGATCGCGCCACCGCCCAAGCTACGTTAACTCAACTTGATACCCTCGCTCAACAAAATACTATTCAAGTTTCACCCACAACAGTTCAAGGACAATCGATTACCGAATGGACAATTCCGGGACAAGGAACCTGGTTAGGACATGGTTGGTTAGATCAAAATTCCCTGTTTATCGCCATTGGCGAACCGATGATTGAAACAATGCTGGCGAATCCTGAACCGTCTCTGGATCAGAGTGATTCGTTTATTAGAGTAACTGAAGCTTTACCTGAATCTAACAGTGGTTACTTTTATTTAGATATGGATAAAACGATGACAGTGGTGAATGGTTTTATCGAAAATACCACCCCAGACACACCAGAAGCTGACCCTGATACCCAAACGGCTTTAGCTATTTTAAATTCTGTGCAAGGGATCGGTGGAACTGTGACTCAAGACAACCCTTCTACTCATATTTTTGAAATGATTGTTACTTTTGAATCTAAGTAGAATGTCAACAGGGAGCAGGGGAAGCAATGTAGAGACGTGCCATGGCACGTCTCTACTTATTCAGCAGCCCCTAATTAGAGTTTTCGTCTTAACGGTGGTGAAATTCGACAACATTTTCTCGAATCACTACATCATAGTGACTATAGAAGTCTTGACCCAATAATCCCACGTCTAAATTTGCCCCACCGATCGCGACTTTTATATTCTGTTGAACTGCTTCTCCGACAGCGATAGATTTAACTTGACCAAGGGCAAATTTAACCCCCTTAGCACTGGCTGTATCGGCAGTAATTTCGCCCTCTGGAACTATACCCAGACGCTGCGCCATGACTTGAGTAATGACTGTACCACTTGCCCCTGTATCAACGACCATGTTAAAGGTCTGTTCGTCATTAAACGTTACTTCAATCACGGGGGTTTGACCAATTCGCTGCTTGATTGGCGCTTTAACGATTTTGGCAGTGTCTCTATTTCCCGGTAATGAGTTTTCGGATGTCACCGGATTTGCCCCATCCGCGTCTGAGGAATCTGGGGATTTCGTAACCGTTTTGGTGGCGACGCTTAGGGGTTCAGGATCAGGGAGACGAGGACGAGTCGCTTGTTGTTGGGCTATGTTAAGATTGCCTTGATATTCAGCGATTTTCGATTGCGCGATCGCATGAGTGGGACTAGACGATGACACTGATTCTAAAAGTGCGATCGCCTCTTGCCAACGGCTGATCACTAACTGCCAATCATCAACCGATTGAGCCGATTGACTAATCGTCGCCGCACTATAGGCAGCATCTAGCGCTTGTTTGTGACATCCTCCCACACCAAATTGGAAATTATGGTGTGGGCTTCCCAAAATCACTTTGGGGATTTCCTGGTTACTCCCCTTCGACTACGCGGTAGCTGAGCCTGTCGAAGCTCAGGGGGTTGCGCCACTTGCCTAGATTGGTTTTGGTTTGTACCAACCCCCGGTAGATCGGCTGCACAGGCAGTTTCCTTTCCCACAAGTCCTGCGGGACTAATTAGTTCTATTCCTCGGTTTCTGATTACTTGACCACTGGCGACATCCCTATCGGTTTGATAGCCGCAGTGAGGGCAATCATGTATCCGGACGCTCAGGTCTTTTTTGACTTCACCTTTACATTCAGGACACTCCTGAGAAGTGCCTCTGGCATCAACAACGGCAAAAAAGTTTCCTCGCTTCCAGCACACATACTGGGTGATGGTGCGGAATTGACCAAACCCCGCATCAAGCATCTGCTTACCCAACATCCCTTTGGCACTAACTCTATAGTCTAAATCTTCCATGAAAACCATATCGCCAGCATCACAAAGGGCGTGAGCTTGCTTGAAGTGAAAGTCTTTCCTGATGTTGTCAATGTGATGGTGAAGTCTAGCTACCTTGAGTCGTTGCTTCTCATAGTTTTTTGACCGCTTCTGTTTCCTAGACAGTCTACGTTGCAGCAATTTCAGCTTGTTTTGCAGCTTCCTAAAAAACTTAGGCGGTTTGACAACAACTCCATCGCTGGTCGCCAAAAACTTCTCTAGCCCCACATCTACCCCGATTGGGTGTCCATGAGGTTTTGGATCGGGGACACTGACATTGCACTGGATATTGATTGATGCATACCATTTATCGGCTTTGCGTATAATTCGCACCTGTTTAACCGTAAAGCCAGATGGAATAGGGCGGTGCAGGTTGATTGGGATTGTCCCCAATTTGGGCAGTTTGACGCTTCGGACTTCGGCGTGAGCGCGACTCGACTGAGCGCTCGCCGAACGTCTCAGTCGAACGCTTGCGAGAGCGTCAACACCGAGCGGAGTCGAGGTGTTGATATGGAGGTTCGTTACTGGATTTTCCTTAAACTGTGGAAACAGCAATGATTTGAACTGCCCAACCTTCTTAAACCTAGGAAAGCCAAACCCACGAGACATAAAATAGTCCCAGCCTTTATGCAGTTGCTTTATCGTCTGCTGAAGGACTTGAGAGGCAATTTCTTTTAACTTGGGGAATTCCTTCTTGGCTTTCGGCAAATTGTTAAGTTGCCTTACTTCACCGGGAAATGGGGTTTCTGCTGGGATGATGTACTCATACACCAGGGAGCATCTATCAATCAAACATTTGCGACTATTGCACCAATCTTTTATCTCCCTCAGTGCATAGTTGTATGCACGGCGGCAAATCTCCATCCACTCAATTAACCGTTGTTCAGTGGTGGCATCCGGATAGATTCGGTAGCGATAGTTAAAGGTCAGCATACCCCTATTATACAACATTTACTGGCTAACCGTGCAGCTTTAAATGTCAATTTAGAGTAACATTGAGTTACCTAAGTTGACCTTGGGGAGGCGTGTATCCCAGCGCTGAATCACAGATTACAGCGTGGGTCTTACGACCTCCCCAAACCCCTGTCGCGATAAAATTCGTCGGCAGTTGGCTGTGTCTGGGTTTCCGCCGATTCCGGAGGTGTCGAGGGTTGAGGGGAAACACTCGGCGTTGTCGAGGTAACAATGGGTTGAGAGGAATCCTCCAGACGCCCTGAGGACTCCAAACGGCTACAAGCCCATGTGGTTAAGGCTAAGGTGCCAGAAATAAAGAGAATGACGACGCGATCGCAAGATGACATAGGCTCAAAAAGCTCTTGAGCGATTTATTTTTATTATGACGAATGATTTAGCCCTTACCAATTATCTTATGATGGCTAAAAAATCAAGATCAATTTTGCTGATCCGAAGGCAGATGACAACTGATCTTGCTCAGGCGGTGGGCAATCCACGATTATAAAAGTCACCTTGATAAATAAGGTACGCCGGGACTCGACGAAACCCAAGCAGTTAACTCTGTTTGAAACGCAAGAGCCCTGAATTAACAGGGTAATAAGGAGATAACACAGCACCCCTT
The DNA here is from genome assembly GCF_040222985.1 of Coleofasciculus sp. F4-SAH-05. NCBI lineage: Bacteria > Bacillati > Cyanobacteriota > Cyanophyceae > Coleofasciculales > Coleofasciculaceae > Coleofasciculus > Coleofasciculus sp. F4-SAH-05. Next base: position 24,300 of record NZ_JAVKBY010000015.1, on the reverse strand, counting down.
GAGGTTGACGCTGTGTGCCTAGGAACCCGTTTATCGGGATATATGGAGCGAAATCTCCATAGAATCTCCCTTCTTCCAGAAGGGAGAGTGTCAAACTCTAATAACCTCCATCCTATTGATTACCATTTGGTGTAGGTGGCATTACGGTGAAGGCGGTTAGCATTTCAACCATCACGGTGAAATCGACCCCCAGTAATGCTTATTTCCCTTCAAATTTCCTCATAGCTTCCTTCCCCCAGACTGATCCAGTCGGGGGATTTTTACGATCGCCACCCAAAGTCCTCGCCAGTTTTTCCGTTGTCATGGGATAATAACGCCTCAGTTAAGCGTTCAAGCTATCCTACTCTTAGAATAAACATCAACCATCAACAAAAAACTGCTTATGCCTATTTCAGGGGCTACACCAGCGCTTCTGGTACTGGCGGATGGAACATCCTACCAGGGTTGGTCTTTCGGCGCTTCAGGTACGGCGATTGGAGAAGTTGTCTTTAATACCGCCATGACGGGGTATCAAGAAGTGGCAACCGATCCCAGCTACTGTGGTCAGATTGTCACCTTTACCTATCCCGAACTGGGAAACACAGGGGTTAATCCAGAGGATGAAGAATCCGCCCATCCTCAGATCCGGGGTGCGATCGCCCGAAACATTTGTTGGCGTCCCAGTAATTGGCGCTCAACCCAGTCGTTGCCCGACTACCTCAAGGAACACAAGATTCCCGGAATTTACGGCATTGATACCAGGGCGCTGACTCGCAAACTGCGCTCAACCGGGGCGATGAATGGCGGTATTTCCACAGAAATTCTTGATCCCGGCGAATTGCTGCAACAAGTGCAAGCCGCGCCGAATATGGCAGGGTTAAATCTGGTGCAGGAAGTGACCACCAAAGCGGTTTACGAGTGGTCTGAAAAGACGGATAATCATTGGGAGTTTCGTCCCTCGGCGGAATCGGCGGCGGGTGAATCCTTTACGGTAGTGGCAATCGATTTTGGCATCAAACGCAACATTCTGCGGCGTTTAGCCAGCTACGGATGTCGCGTGATTGTGGTGCCTGCAGATACATCCCCCGAAGACATTCTTAAGTACAACCCCGATGGGATTTTCCTCTCCAACGGACCGGGTGATCCAGCGGCGGTGAGGGACGGGATTGAAACGACCAAAGCCTTGTTAGAACACCGAAAACCCCTGTTTGGCATCTGCATGGGACACCAGATATTGGGTCTTTCCATGGGTGCTGAAACCTTTAAGCTAAAATTTGGACATCGTGGGTTAAATCACCCGGCTGGGTTAAAGCAACGGGTAGAAATTACTAGCCAAAACCATGGATTTGCTATCAATTCTGAGTCCTTAGGGGCGGATGTGGAAATTACGCACCTCAACCTAAATGACCGGACTGTGGCAGGATTGCGTCATAAGACGCTACCATTTTTCTCGGTGCAATACCATCCAGAAGCGAGTCCGGGTCCTCATGATGCCGACTACTTGTTTGATCGGTTTGTCGAATCCATGCGATCGCACAAAGCCCCTACTTGAAGAAGGTAGAAGGCAAGGGGGATAAGGTGGGTTATTTCCACGCCCACCCCGCTCTATGTGGATGATCCGTAAACTTCTCGCTATACTATCGAATAGCTTAATCGCTGATAAATCACCAACCCATGTTGAATCATTTAGTGTAAGTGTAAGTACAGCTAGGAGGGTGTTATTCCTGAGCAACTCAACCTGACAGTCAGCTTAAGAGGGACTCGTGAGGTCAAAAGTAATTATCAACTTTTCCGTCTGACTGGATTGTTAGATGCCTTCTCAGAACCAACGTTTGGGAAGGTGATTGGTAAATGTGTCGATGAGGGACCGAAAAATATTATTTTGGATCTCTCAAAGATCGATTTCGTGGATAGTTCAGGCTTAGGCGCTTTAGTGCGTATAGCGAAAAAGGCTCAAACGGCTGAGGGAAAATTGCAAATTGTCACCAATGCCCGTGTGACTCAAACGGTGAAGCTAGTGCGTCTAGAAAAATTTCTCTCACTTCAACCATCGGTTGACGAAGCCTTGGATAACGTCAAAAAATAATTGAACACAGGAAAACTGTGGTACTCATCCCCTGACAGTCTGGCAGGGGATTTCCCGTTATTTGGTCTATGCCTTCTACCTCTGTCCTCTGCCTTTGATAAAATAGTGGCGGGCATTCATACTGCCCTTCATTTCGTCTGAGTTACATGGAGCAGCAGGAAGAAACGGCAAACAGCACAGACAATAACTCAGCCCTCTCTGGGACAGAAGCCCGATTTCGGCAATTGAACGCTGCTGCCGATCCCCAATGCCAAATCCAACAGATTTCTCCAGGGGCGTTGGCGTATCTGGGAGATGCTGTGTATGAACTCTATATCCGCAGTCACTATTTACTTCCCCCTAAACGTCTATGTGATTATCATGATCAAGTCGTGGCTCAAGTCCGCGCCGAAAGTCAAGCGAATACGCTGCGATCGCTCGAACCTTATCTAACTGAACCCGAATTGGCACTATTGCGACGTGGACGGAATGCGGCGACTGGAACGTCACGACGCCTCAATCGCAAAATCTATCAACAAGCCACCAGCTTAGAAACATTACTGGGATATCTGTATCTGACTGATCCCCAACGCCTGACTCAGTTATTGGCTTATTTGGAACTCGATTCCCCTTAAATCATCAGCACACTTTAATTAAATTATGGCTAATCAAGATCGCCGCTCTCACACCTCTAGCAAGCCAAAGCGAGGGAAGTTTCAACGTGACCCACGCCGTCCCTCGTCTAAAGGTAAATTCTCCAGGGATCAACGCTCCCCGGATAAACCTGTTCTAAAACGTCGCTCTGATTCCCAACCGTCGCCGCCAGAACCAACGGAATCTGAGTCCACTTTGTCAGAAGATGTTGACTTACTCTACGGACGTCACCCTGTCCTAGCCGCCCTGGAAAATCAACGTCAGCTTAATCGGGTGTGGATTCTACCGCAGTTACGCTACGATCACCGCTTTCACTCATTACTGCTGCAAGCTAAAGCCAATGGTACAGTGATTGATGAAGTCGATTCGCGACGCCTCAGCCAAGTTACTCAAGGGGCTAATCATCAAGGTGTGGCGGCTCAAGTAGCACCTTACTCTTACAAAGAATTAGGGGATTTAATTGAAGCTGCCAAATCCACCAGCCAATACCCTGTGATCGTCGTTTGTGATGGGATTACTGATCCCCACAATTTAGGTGCTATTATTCGTACTGCGGAAGCCTTGGGCGCTCAAGGTTTAGTGATTCCCCAACGACGAGCCGTAGGCGTTACCTCAACCGTGCTGAAAGTAGCAGCAGGCGCATTAGAAACCTTGCCGATTGCCAGAGTGGTCAATCTGAGTCGTGCATTGGAGGAACTGAAAACCGCTGGATTTTGGATTTATGGAACTTGTGCTAACGCTGGTAAACTACTACACACTGTTGACTTAAGCGGTTCGATAGTATTAGTTATTGGTTCAGAAGGTAGTGGTCTAAGTCTCTTGACTCAACGCTGCTGTGATGTATTGGTTTCGATTCCCCTGTATGGCAAGACTCCTAGCCTCAACGCTTCTGTTGCCGCCGCCATGACGTTGTATGAAACCTATCGTCAGCGTTGGGTCAATCCCCTGTATTTTGATGATCTCAGCAAAAATTCTTGGAAAAAGGAAACGTAAAGTAGTATAACAAAATGTAAACAACTGGAAATTAACAAGACCACATAGCATCCCATCGACTAGGTAAAGAGCATGAAAGAACTTTTGATTAACAGTCTCCAATTTTTAGGTTTGGCGTTTTGGGTAGAAATTGTCACAGATGATCCCCAATGCACCTACTATTTCGGTCCGTTCTCCAGCAAACAGGAAGCCGAATCCGCTCAAGGCGGATATATTGAAGATTTAGAAAATGAAGGCGCTCAACGGATTTCTGTAAATGTCATGCGCTGCAAACCGACTAACCTGACGATTTTTGATGAAGAATCAGAAGAATTAAGGGTTAGTGCGAAAATACCAGTGTTCAGTGGAAACCTTTCCTAGAACGTCTTGCTGGATGTCGGGAGTTGGGGATCTGGGGGAGCTGGGGGAGAAAAAAATTATATCCGCTATATACCCAGTCACTTTTTTAGCGTTCTGTCATCCCTTGAGATCAACAACTTGAGGGTGGCGTTGAATCCAATCATCAATATCACGGAGTACCTGATTGGGAATTTCCCACGGAAACAGGTGAGCTGTATGAGGATAACAACGCCACTCAGATTCTTGTAGGTGTTGAGCCGTTTCTTGACTTGATTGAGCGGTAATGTGGCGATCCGCTTCTCCTGCTAATACCAGACAGGGACATTGAATTTGTTCTAGGTCAGCCAGTCTATTGTATCTCGCTTTCAATGCTTGGTTAAGGGCATCAGTCGCCACCTTAGAGGTTTGGAGATAAGCGGATAAGGCTTCCTGTGCCAAATACTGGTAAGCCGTTGCACTATGGTTTTGGATGAGATAGCGATAGAGCGATCGCACCCCAAAGGTTTCAATGTTCCACCGCCATCCTGGAGAGATGCGATTCAACACAGAAGCGATCCCGGTATAGAGATTATCCTGCCACGCGATCGCAGGATGATTTCCTCTAGGTCGTGCGGCTGTGGCAATCAAAATTAAACCACTCACTCGTTCAGGTAGCCTTAGCGCTAATTCCATGGCGAGAATTCCCCCTAGAGACCAGCCGAGTACCAAACAACGATTGATCGACAAACGATTAAGCAAATCCTCCAAATCTATTAGGTGGTCACTCATTTGAAAACCTTCTACTGTACGACTGCGACCATATCCTCGCAAGTCAGGAGACAGGGTTTGAAAGCGTTGAGAGAGGTGGTCGGTAAAAACCGACATACAACGCCCCGATCCCGGATGACCGTGCAAGCAGATAATCGGAAAGCCTTGACCTTGGTAGTAAACATTAAGTTGAACAGGTTGCAAGATTCTACCTATCGACAACTTGTTAAACTCCTCCCTAAATGTTCTTGACAAATCCGTAAAAATGTTGTTTACGATCAGCCTTGTGGCGGAGTTCGAGGCATGGCTAATGACTTTAGAAGAACAGTGGACACCGGAAATCGCGGCTTGTCTTCAGGGTAAATTCCCGGATTAGCGCAGCTAGTGCAGTGCGGCGGAGCAGGGGAGCAGAGGAGCAGAGGAGCAGAGGAGCAGAGGAGTCAAAATTCAACACTTAGTCAAGTTTTGCGGAAGGAACGAATCGCCAGAATAACCAGTGTTATCAGAGTTAAGGGCATCACAAACAGGAGCATGATCTCACTAAATTCTTCCAACGCATCATGTTCAGTAGCGTTAAGAAACAAATACAGCGTATAAGCAACATAGTATGCCAGAAATAGAATGCCCTCCCAGCGATCAATCCGATAACCCGTAAAGAAAATGGGTAGGCAAGCGACGGCGACAGCAATCATGACCGGAATGTCAAAGTGTAAAGCCGGGATTGATAAAGCAATGCCATCAGGGGCAACAATACTACACACTCCCAACACCAATAGGAGATTAAAAATATTACTGCCAACTGCATTACCAACGGCAATATCCCGTTCTCCTCGAATACCTGCTGCAATGGATGTGGCAATTTCGGGTAGTGAAGTTCCCGCAGCAACAATGGTTAAGCCAATAATCAATTCGCTGATTCCAAACGCTTCGGCGACATCTACAGAACCCTTAATCAGGTAGTTTGACCCCACTACCAACATTGCTATACCGACAATAATTAATCCTAGGTTGAGTAAGATCTGATCTATCCCTCGACGAGAGCGCTGATTATTGCTTTCTGAAGACTGTTCTTGGGCTTGGCTTTCTCGACGTCCTTGGTAAAGGGTAAATACAGTGTAAGCGATCGCTCCCATCACCAAGAAAATCCCATCCCCCCGACTCAGTTTACCATCCCACCCCATTAACCATACCAGGAATGATAGTCCAGTCATTAAAGGCGCATCAAGTCGCACCAATTGTCGCGAGACAATCAGGGGAGCAACGGCGGCAGAACTACCCAGAATCAGTAATATATTGGCAATATTGCTACCGACAACGTTACCAATGGCAATATCAGCTTGTCCAGCATAGCTAGATTGTACAGATACAGCTAATTCCGGAGCGCTAGTGCCATAAGCAACCACTGTTAATCCGACAACTAGGGGTGAAAGTCCAGCCACTACAGCTAATTGGGATGCTCCCCGTACCAGAATTTCGGCTCCGCCGATCAACAAAACAAAGCCGCTAATCAATAATAATATAGTGATGACATCCATCAAGGTTTATCCGGTGTGGGAACAGATCACAGAGTATGGGTTGATGACGTTAATGTCAAAGTTAGGGTCAGGTAACCATGCCTCTACCAGTCAGAATAACTCAGAATTAGACTTCCTTTGGGAAAAGCTATTCTAGAATTCAATGATTGTTGGCTAAATTTTTATGATCAATAAATTGGTTCAAAATTATCTTTATGAGTAAACCGAATAGAAAAAAATGAAGGACTAATTCCAATAATCTTCACCACTTAACTTGTCAGCCAAAATTTATCCCCAAGTATTTGTGGCAAGTTTTGACTCAAAAAAATTATTGTAACATTTCCCACCTGTTGCCTGTTGCCTGTTGCCTGTTGCCTGTTGCCTGTTGCCTGTTGCCTGTTGCCTATTCCCTATTCCCTCAATAACTTCTGCGCCGCCCGCAAAATTTGACCCGCTAGAATTGCCGCACCAAAACCGTTATCAATATTCACGACACCTACTCCTGGCGCACAAGAATTAAGCATGGTTAAAAGAGGAGCGAGTCCGCCAAAACTGGCACCGTAGCCGATACTTGTGGGTACGGCAATAACTGGAGAATCAGCTAAACCCGCAACAACGCTAGGTAACGCTCCTTCCATCCCGGCTACGACAATCAGCACATTTGCTTCAGCAATGACCTGTTGATGACTCAGCAAGCGGTGAAGTCCCGCTACACCCACATCCGACAGACGCTGTACCTGAAACCCACACAGTTGAGCCGTAACTGCTGCTTCTTCAGCCACCCATAAGTCAGAGGTTCCCGCACAAATAATCCCTATCATTCCTGGACAATTGGATGGAATAGTTTCGGGCGCGATCGCACAAATCCGGGCAGTCGGATAATAGTGGATATCTGGAACTGTGACTTGGAGTTGGGCAAACACATCAGGCTCAATGCGAGTTGCCATCACCACTGAACCGCGTTGTCGCATTGCTGCCATAATTTGAGCAATTTGGTCAGGTGTTTTACCTAAACCCCAAATGACCTCTGGAAAACCTGTTCTCAAGGTGCGGTGATGGTCAATTTTAGCAAAGTTACTAACGGACTCAAAGGTAAAATGTTTCAGTTTATCTAAAGCAACTGCCGGACTCGTTTCGCCAGCAGCTACTGATTCGAGCAAAGTCTTTATGGCTTGAGGTTGAGTCATGATTTATTCAACTATTAAAGTATTATTAGTTTTTTAAACAACAATACAACTGGGATTAAAAATAGGTTTACACTGTATCTATCTACATAGATTATTTTAACCTATAGCGATTTTTTAGTATAGTCAAATTACGCGCAGTGCTCCGATGATAACAAACCGACCGTAAAGTTTAGTTCGGTTTCCATAAACTTCCACATTAATTAAACTCCTATCTTTCCGCTGTCCTTTGAATCGACAGTACAGATTTTTACTTTGACCCTGAATGCAGCTATAGATTTGTTGTTCAACAAACTTACGATTGTCTAGGCATACGAGTTCAAGAACAGATTCTAATGAGATCAGTTCTCCAAAAGTATAGCCAAAAGTTTCGGCTAATCTGGGATTGACGTATAGAAAATTCCCTTCTCCAAACAGGATATATATGCCAATTCGGGAAAATTCTTTCTCGCTGAAGGATTGAGTTACACTTTGACCCGATTGAGCGGTTGTTTTCTGTTGATCCTGCTTTAATTCTAAGTCCAGTTCTTGCTGCTGACGTTCATGATAAAGCCGAGCATTGTCAAGCACCAATGCCATAGATTCTGCTGTAATTTGCATTAGATGAGCCGATTCCGGGCTAAAGTGTCCAGGTTGTGAGTGAGTTAATGTGAGAATTCCTAAGACTTCTTTACCCATTAAAATCGGAACGCCAAGGGCGGAGCGAACGGTGTAAGGTTGATTCGGTAAGGTCAACCACCGCTCGTCCTCGATCGTATCAGTAATGAGTCCCAGTTTGCGGTGACGATAGACCCAACCCGCTAGACCTTTATCCAACACTTGACCAATCAGCCGTTGCTTTTGTCCTCGTAGCGTCGCACCACGAGCTAAAATACTTTCGGTGACAACGCCATGGGTATCAAGTAAGAACAAACTACTGGATTCGGCACGAGTTAGCTTGGTGCCAATGGTCACAATTTGTTGCAACATGGCTCTAACCATCAGAGTCCCCCTCGCCGCTTGCAAGGTTGTGGCAAAGGTTCTCATGAGCTGATGTTGGGCATCAAACGCCATTTTAGTCATTTTCAGTTTAATCACTTGTCGGCGTAGTAATGCGACTTCTGCCATGAGTTGTTCGTAGGACTTGTTGCGATCGCTCATTTGTACCTCTATCCATTCAATGCACCTGCACTCAAATCCTTTGACACTCCCCCGGTTAAAACGCGGGGGATTCTTCCTTCACAGGGAGGCAGAGTTTTACATCTTCCAGGATGGAGCCTTTACCCTCCAGAAGCTTAACCACCGTATGCCCTACGGCTTCCAGTCCTCTAATTTCGACTACCTGAGCGGCTGCGACATCGCGATCGGCTGTATACCCGCAATGCTGACACTTGTGTACCCGCTGAGAAAGTTTCTTTTTGCCTGTCTCTTTTAAGCACTTGGGGCAAGTCTGACTCGTTCCACTAGCGGGTACTTTCTGGAAGTACACACCAGAGAGGATGTTTAAAAACTGACCCCAACCTGCATCTAAACAGCTTTTAGCTAGCATCCCACGCGCTAATCCTTTTAGGTTGAGTTGTTCTTTTCCTAGTGCAGGGAACACGAATGACCGCATTCGTCCAGCTTTCTTGAACCGTGGAAACCCGCGCCCATTTTTCCACATCCCCTCAAATGCTATCTGTAATCGCTTGAGGGTTTGTTGTAGCACTTGTGAGTGTACCTGCTTAAGTGCAGGGATATTCTTTTTGGCTTGAGTTAAATTCTCACACTGACTAGAATAATTAGGCGCTGGTGCATCTACTGAAATGATGTATTCACTTTTAATCGAGCAAGCGTTTACCTGACATTTACGACTGTTCACCCAATCTTTGCGTTCAGCTAATGCGTAGTTATACACTTGGCAACATTGCTCTAGCCATTCCTCAAAGGTGGCTATCTGAGCGCTAGTTGGTTTTAGTTTAAACTCGTAAATTAGGTTAAACATTTGCTCGACCTCCTGCAATTTTTGCTAATACTATAGCACAGTCTTAATTGAGTGTTGTCAGGATGAAATAGACTGGCAACTAAAGTTGCTTGGCTAGATGCCTCGCTCGGTTTCATCCCCTGGTTAAAACACAGGGGAGCCTGCACCTTCGCTATTCTGTAAAAGATTTGATGGGTTTTCTGGGCTCACGTCGCTGCTACCCTAAAATGAATAGCACTGAAAATTTGCATTAGGGAATCACCGAAACCTTTGATATACCGTAGGGTGGGCATTGCCCACCAGCATACCAGTCAGTGGCATTCACCCTAAAATGCCTGAATCCATTCTTTCACATCGTACTCTGTCCAAATTCCATTTTGCCAATAGGGATCTGCCTCAATCAGTTGGCGCACGGTGGCTTCATCTTCAGCATCATAAACGCCAAAAACTTTGGTCAAGTCTTTAGTTGGACCAATCGTAATTAACACGCCGGATTCTTTTTGTTGAGTCAAACCATCCAGATGAGCTTGACGATGAGGAGCGCGTTTTTCTAATACCTTCTCACAATAACTTCCCCACATTACGTATTTAGGCATGACCAATCAACCGTGAACAAATGACAAATGACACTTAACTTCTCAGGCTAACACCAAATTTTTCCAACAAGGCGTCTCGAACCTTCTGGTGGGCTGATTCCACTTCTTTGTCCGTCAGCGTGCGATCGCCTGCTCGATAAATTAACCTGAAAGCCAGACTGCGCTGTCCTTGTGGCACTCGTTCCCCGCGATATTCATCGAATAATTGCACCGATTCCAATAAGGTTCCGGCGGCTTTTTGGGTGGTGCGTTGAATGTCGGCGACTGAGACAGTATCGGGTACAAAGAAGGCAATATCTCTGTCTGCGGCTGGAAACGTGGAGTAGACGGAAAATCTCGGCGTCAAGTTTTCATCTTGGACAAGAGCATTTAACATGACATCCAGGTCTAACTCAAACCCATAGACTGCATCAGGTAAACTCAATTGAGCTCTAAGCTGGGGATGCAGTTGCCCGAATCTGCCCAAGCGATCGCCTTGTATCCATAAGGCAGCGGTACGCCCTGGATGCAGGCGCGAATCCTGGCGATCAGGTTGATATTCCACGGTTAATCCTAAGCGTTCAAACACGCTTTCGATGATTCCCTTTGCCTCATACCAACTCATTGGCGCATCTTGTCCGCCTCTTGTCCATTTCCCCTGATTGGGATCGCCGCCCAAAATTCCCGCCACGCGATCGCTTTCGGCAAATCCGTCTTCGTCGCGCCAGAAAATTCGCCCGATTTCAAACCCGTTTAATACCCCATTCCCTTGTTCTAGATTGTATTGGGTGACTTCTATCAATCCTGAGAGTAAGTCTGTTCGCAGGGCGGAATATTCCACAAACAGGGGATTCGACAGGCTAATTTGCTCTCCTTTTTCTTCGGGTTTCACCAAGGAATATTGCAGCAATTCCGTTAATCCAGCCGCACGGAATGCTTCCCGAATCTTGCGGATTAAAACCTGGTCAATCGATAGATAACCCGGTTCGGTTTTCGGGGGTAAATCTTCACAAAACTTATCATAGCCGTAGAGACGGGCAATTTCTTCAATCAGATCGATTTCCCGTTCTAAGTCTCGGTAGCGGTAGGGGGGAACTGTGACAATCCATTTCATCGCCTCGTCGGATTCCACGAACTGAAGTTGACATCCCAACGCCGTGAGAATGCGTTCAACGTCATCGGGCTGAATGTCACCAATCTCATCACCCAAATCCACTGGACCTAATACCTGATTCACCCGTTCTAGGCGTAATTCAATCGATCGCACCCAACTGTCTGGATCAGGGCGGGTATCGGCTACTTCTTGGACAATCGGCTTACCCTGGGCGAGTTCCTGGATTAACGCGATCGCTCGTTTCGCCGCAATCCCTAATTCCGCTTGATTGACCCCCCGTTCATAACGGGTGGATGCCTCAGTACGTAAGCCTTGAGAGCGGGCGGAACGACGGATGGCAACGGGTTCAAAGAGGGCGGCTTCTAGAACCAGATTCTCTGTTCCATCATGGACTTCGGTTTCCTCACCACCCATCACTCCTCCCAGCGCCACGGGACGATCATTGGCGGTAATTAACAGAGTTTGGGAATGAAGGGTGCGGGATTGACCATCTAGAGTGGTTAGGGATTCCTCTCCCTTAGCAAAGCGAACGCCGATGGTTAAGGATTTGTCACCTGTTACTTGTTGTAAGCGATCGCGGTCAAAGGCGTGGAGAGGCTGACCCCATTCCAACAGAATATAGTTGGTAATATCCACAACATTATTAATCGGTCGCACGCCTGCGGCTTGTAAACGCTGTTTTAACCAGATTGGCGATGGTTGAATTTTCACGCCTTCAATAACTGTACCGATATAAGCAGGACTTGCTTTCGGGTCAGCAATTTTCAACGTCAACCCGCCAGTACCTTGAGGAATCGTCAACTCCGGCGTTTTAGGCAAGTTCAAGGATGCGCCAGTCAAAGCAGCAACTTCACGAGCCACCCCAACCATACTCAACGCATCCGCCCGATTCGCCGTTGCGGTCAAATCCAGGATCACATCCGTAAGTCCGAGGAGGGGACGAGCATCACTCCCCACTTGTAGCGTCTGTGCCTCAAAGATGTGAATTCCTTCCGACTCTTTTTCCAAGCCAACTTCTGCCAAGGAACAAATCATGCCCTCGGAACGTACCCCCCGCAGTTTGGAGGAGCGAATTTTCAAATCAACCGTGGGCAGGTAAGTGCCTACCGTTGCTACAGGGACATAAGCCTCTGCCCGGACATTCGCCGCGCCACAGACAATGGTGACTGGCTCATTGGCGTCTCCAATATCAACTTGAGTGACTCTCAGCTTATCGGCATTGGGGTGAGGCTGAACATCCATAACCTTCCCCACAACTACGCCATCGGCTAACTCTCGCTGATCCTCAATATCCTCAACCTCAAATCCAGCATTGGTGAGAATTTCCGCAATTTCTTGGGGAGCTAGGGTCACATCTACCACTTCCCGCAGCCAATTTAAAGAGATACGCATTAATTTCTTGCTTTTACCGACCTCAGCTTAGATGCCGTTCCGTTACTTTTGATCTAACTATACCCGATTTGTCATTTGTCATTTGTCATTCGTCATTCGTCATTTGTCATTCGTCATTTGTTAGGGAACAGAGAACAGAGAACAGAGAACAGAGAACAGGGAACAGAGAACAGAGAACAGAGAACAGAGTTTGAGTTAACCTCCCCCATCTCCCCCATCTCCCCTATCTCCCCCATCTCCCTCATCTCCCCTATCTCCCCTATCTCCCCCATCTCCCTCATCTCCCCTATCTCCCCTATCTCCCCCATCTCCCTCATCTCCCCTATCTCCCCCAGCTCCCCAGCTCCCCCAGCTCCCCCTTGCTTGCCAAACTTTACCAGTTCTTCACAAACAGAGGACAATCTTTATCAAGACTTTATCCAAAAAAGACTCAAATCAATGCGTTATTTGGGCATCTGTGCCTAAACGACAGGGTAAATTAAGATATCCTGTAGATAGATAAGATTGCTTACCAAGGCTTACCAAAGCGAGGGTGCATTCGGCGGTGCGTTTCCCACTAAAGTTAACTATAGATCTTAACAGATTAAGCCGGGTGCTTCGATCACAATTGAGAAAGCTTTCGTCCTAGCCCGGACAAACGCCCCATTGGTGATGCTGAATGAGCTACTGCCTAAATCCTGACTGTCCTCAGCCCAAAAATCCGCTGCACGTCACTAGCTGTCAGGCGTGTGGTCATCCTATTATGTTGCGAAATCGCTATCGTGTGCTAAAAACCATAGGTCAAGGCGGATTTGGCGCTACGTTTTTAGCCAGAGATGAGTCTCTTCCTGGCAATCCCAGTTGCGTCATTAAACAACTTCGTCCCGCAACAAACACATCACAGGTTCTGGAAATGGCTCAAAAGCTATTTGAGCGAGAAGCCAGAACCCTCGGCAAGATTGGCAATCATCCTCAAGTTCCCCGACTGTTGGATTTTTTTCAAGACAATCAGCAGTTTTATTTGGTACAGGAGTATATTAGTGGACTCACTTTACAGCAAGAAATTAAACAATGTGGTCCCCTCTCAGAAGCCGGGGTCAAGCAATTTCTGAGTGAAGTTCTCCCCCTGATTAAATATATCCATAGCCAAGAGGTGATCCACCGGGATATCAAACCGGCTAATTTAATTCGACGAGAGCAAGACCGAAAACTGGTCTTGATTGACTTTGGTGCGGTTAAAGATGAAGTCAACCAAGCCGCCGTTGCCAATACCTCGGATCAAACCGCCTTGACAAATTTTGCCATTGGGACTCCCGGTTTTGCTCCGCCGGAACAAATGGCATTGCGACCAGTTTATGCCAGTGACATTTATGCTCTCGGCGTAACTAGCGTATATTTACTCACCGGAAAATCGCCAAAAGATTTAGATTACAATCCCTCAACTGGTGAAATGGTCTGGCGTAAATCTGTGCAAGTCAGCGATCATTTTGCGACTGTGTTGAAAAAAATGCTGGAGGCTTCTGTTCGTCATCGCTATCAAACGGCAGAAGAGATTCTCAGAGCGCTGGACTTAGAACCTTATTTTGATAGTTTGGTTCAAGGAATGGCAATGCCGACCTCTGGGCTATCGAATACAAATACAAATGACAATTCCACCGAAGTTCAAGAGGTAGACTCGACCAGTTCTCCTTCCTCTCCTTCATCGGCGACCCAGAAGTTAGCGGCGGCGATTCGTAAGCGTCGTGAACGACGGGAACGTAGTCGTCCAGGTTCTCCCAACACCATGGGTAATGGTAATCCCCGCAGTCAATTTATATCGAGGTCAGTGACAGAAATTCATACAGGGAATATACCATCCAGCCAAAGTTTTGCCGCCAGTAGACCCAAAAAGCTTGATGCTAATGGTGTGTTAACGGCATATATGAAAGGTCGGAGAGATTTTGCTTCCCATGATTTAAGTGGGTTAGATTTACAAAAATCGGATTTATCTGGCGGAATTTTTTACCAGTCCAAGTTAACTCGCATTAATTTACAAGGTGCTGATTTATCCAGTGCTGATTTTGGTCAGGCAAGCTTAACTCGGGCAAATTTGCGAGATGCCAATTTAGGACGGGCTTATTTGAGCAATTCGGATTTAGAGGGGGCAGATTTACGCGGGGCAGATTTAAGTTTTGCTTATCTGAATCATGCCAATCTGAAGGGGGCAAATCTCTGTGGCGCGAATCTTGCCAATGCCAAAATTACGGAGGAACAGTTAGCTTTAGCTAAAACTAATTGGGCAACAATTATGCCGAATGGCAAGCGAGGTCTTTGGTCATAGTCATTTGTCATTTGTCATTCGTCATTTGTCATTCGTCATTTGTCATTCGTCATTTGTCATTTGTCATTAAGCTAATATCAGTACCCCTACAATTGATAGTGGTTGGCTTCATGGAACTCAATGGAACTTGATGATCTTGTGCGACTCAATCGCGTCATTCGCGTCATTGGCATGGAGGCTTTATCAGCTTTATCAGGAGTATATTAGAACATTTGTACTGTAACTACGCCAGAGCGTACTGCTATAACTTCCCCATCTCCCTTATCTTCCCCAGCGTCCCCCGCTCCTCCGCATCCCCCATCCCCATACCCACAAGCCTTCTCTGGAAAAAAAAATAGTGACAATCGCCTGGGGATCTGATAACAAATACTGGTGGCGGTTACAGGTACAATTGGGCGATGTGAGACCTCCTTGGGGATAACGCTCACAACTCCCCTAATTACAACCTTCTCCCCCTGTCTCTGATATCCCCGACCTATCCAGACCTATAGTCCGATTAGGATGGGGAGTTAGGACTGTTCATCTCAAGTGTTGCTGGCTTAATAGGTAGTATCTTGGTGGATAATCGTTATTTTGTTTATGAAGTCGTTGGTTTGCGGCAGAGTGCAGCTACCGACACCCTCAACTACCCGATTCGTCGGAGTAGTTCTGTCTTTATCAGAGTTCCGTACAGCCGCATGAACCAAACGATGCGGCGAATTTCCCAATTAGGTGGCAAGATTGTCAGCATACGAAGCCTAACTCTTAACACAGAGGCTCAGAGTTCCTGCGCTTGGTGGGTAGAAATTGTCACCGCAGAACCTGCGGTCACTTACTACTTTGGACCTTATGATACTCCAGAAGCAGCCGCGTCTTATGAAGCGGGTTACATTGAGGATTTAGAACAAGAGGGCGCTCAAGGGATCGCAGTGACGGTTAAATGGTGCAAGCCCGAAAACTTAACAATTTTTTAAGCTCCCTGGGTCAGATCGTGTCAATTTTGACTAGAATCACGGTGATATTGTCCCGTCCGCCTTTTTCTTTGGCAGCGGCAATTAGGTTAGCGGCGATCTCTTCGCCATCCCCATTGGACTGGAGATGGGACGCGATCGCGGTATCCGAGAGTTCCTCAGTCAGTCCGTCGGTACAAAGGAGCAGGAAATCTCCTGACTGAATCTCCATGGACTCGACATCAACTGACTTTAAGTCCTTGCGACCTAGACATTGGGACAACACATGACGCCAGGGATGCGTTCGCGCCTGTTCTGGAGTCAGATCCCCAGCTTTCATGGCGCGTGCGACCCAGGTATGGTCATCCGTCATTTGTTCGAGTTTTAATTGTCGCCATCGATAGAGGCGAGAATCACCCACATGAGCCAGCCAAGGCTGACCTTTACGGAAGATGACCACGACAGCCGTCGTGCCCATGTCTGCCCGTTCGGGATGCTTTTTTTGATCCTCTAAGATCGCCTGATTAGCATCGTAGAGGGCTTGTTCCAGTAACTTTTCCGAAGGGACTGACTCTAGCCATTGCCGCTCTAAACGTGCCTGAATGACCTCTGTAGCCAGTTGGCTGGCTTCCTGTCCCCCAGCATGACCGCCCATGCCGTCGGCGACAATGAAAAAGCGTCCCTTCGGATCGATGTAGTAATAGTCCTGGTTTACGGTACGAATTAAGCCCGGATCAGTGAGACCCGTAAAGCGACATTTCATAAAGTTTGTGCTAGCGTCAATAACCTTATGGGAGTTATAACATGCGATCGTATCGGTCGAGCCTTCGGAGTAAACGAATTAGGGCAAAAGCGATCGCGGCGGCGACTAACGCCACAACTAATGCCAGCCCGACTTGACCATTAACAAATAAGATCGTAGCTGACAATGTGAATGCACTGAGTAGTAACGCATAATTTGTTCCTATCTGAATGCTACTCATGCGGCGCAAGATCCGATCCGACTCGATCGAACGAACCCGTAGACGTATATCTCCCCGTTCTAATTTTTCAATCGTATCCTCAATCCGCCGAGGTAATCCCAACGCCGTACTACTCACTTGAGCCGCTTGGCGTCCCAATTCATTCAAGAATGTATTACCCTCAGGGCTATTACCGTTAGTCATGATTTGCAGAGCAAAAGGTTTTGCCACTTCCATAAAGTTAAATTCTGGGTCTAAGCCCTTGCCCACTCCTTCCAAGGTGGAAAACGCTCGCATCACAAATGTGAAGGTTGCCGGAAAGCGAAATGGCTGACCATAGGCAATTTCATACAGATCATCGCTAATTTCACTCACCGACTGTTGTTCAAAGGGCTTATCCATAAAGTGATCCAGCATATACTGGATCGAACGCCGCACCGGACCCATATCATCAACGGGAGACAGGGCACCTAATTCTACCAGAGACCCGACCACTCGGTTGGCATCCTTTTGGGCAATGCCAAAGAGCGTCTCCATCAACTGTTCCCGGACATTCGCCTTAATCCGCCCCATCATACCGAAATCATAAAAAATCAGTGACCCTTCCGGACTAACTGCTAGATTGCCGGGATGGGGATCGGCATGAAAGAAACCGTCATTGAGCAACTGCTGTAGGTAGGCTCTTGCCCCTAGTTGAGCCAGCAGTTTCCGATCCAATCCAGCGGCTTCTAGTGCCTCGTAGTGACTAATCTTAATTCCTGGAGCATACTCTAGGGTTAAGACTCTATTTGAGGTATAGCGCCAATAGACACGCGGAACTTTTACCCAATTATAGGTGCGGAAATTGCGGCGGAAGGTATCGGCATTGCGACCTTCATTAAGATAATCAATCTCTTCCCAGAGAATACGACAGCATTCTTCATAAATGCCCATCCAGTCTCGACCTCGACCCCAATCGGGGTGATTTTGGAAGTAACGGGCAATCCCCTTGAGAATTTGTAGGTCTATCGTAAATAGTTTCCGCAAGCCCGGTCGTTGTACCTTAACCACAGCCTCTTCTCCACTGTGGAGTTGAGCTTTGTGGACTTGTCCTAAACTAGCTGCTGCCAGAGGAATCGGATCAAAATTGCAAAAGAGTTCGCTAACTGATTTGCCTAAATCCTGCTGGACAATTGCCTCGACTTGATCGTAATTAAAAGCCGGGACGCGATCCTGTAGTTTAGACAGTTCCTCTACATATTCACCAGGGAATAAGTCAGACCGAGTTGAAAATAGCTGTCCCACCTTGATGAAGGTTGGACCTAACTCTAAAAACGTATCTCGAATCCAGATTGCCTGTGTCTTACGACGAGCCGCCTGTTTTGCATCGGTCATGCCCCCTGGATAGCTCCAAGGTTTGCCGTTGAGCCACAACTGGAAGAGGAGGGTTAAAACAAATGTCCAAATATCGACAAATCGTCGATGTCGGGAATAGTTTTCCCGATTCCAACGATATGCCTTGTCTTGGTTTATCCCTCTTAGGGAACGTGGGCTAGACACCTGGCGTTCCTTATATTGCTTGAGGTTGACATAGTTATCAGAAACAGCAGACACCTAGATTCCTGAATGATGGTCTCCTCTTAATCTTAATAAAAATTCAAAATCTTTGAAAGCTAAGAACACCCTAAGCGAGTATCTGTAATACCAAATCTGGGTTGACTACCCCCTTTTGGGTAGAGACAAGGCAGATGGCTCTAAGGCAGATGGTAGAAGGCTTCAAGGAAAAATTACTCTAGGGATTGATGTGTTGATCAACTCCATCAAAAATCAGGGTAAGGCGGCTAAATCCTGACCGCCGCTAATTATCCATTGACCCTATCGGGTACAAGCGTAGGATGCGCGGCGAAATTTTGCTCAAATCAACTCACTGATTGATTGCGATAGAGCTGTAGTTCAGTCCGCAAGCGAGCAATTTCAGCTCGTAACTCGTCAATAGTAGCTTGTAGATCAACGGATTGAGAACCAGTCGAAACAGTAGTACTAGAAGAGCGATCGCCCATAGCGATTTCCATTTCCTGTTGCGCCCTTTCCATGACTTGCTCAGTAAACTCTTGCAAATGCTCTCGCTGTTCAGCATCAAATTTGCCAAGTTCGCTAAGAGCATTCGTTAAGGAGTCTTCTACGCGATCGCCCAGAGTTTGAGCTAGCGATCGTCCGACAAAAAAGGCATGAATGACTGGATTGCTCATTGGGAAAATATTGTGGGTATCTGTAACGAATTATAACGTGCTTAAAAGATTGGCGGATGGCGGAGAGCTTTTGAAGCTGGGGGAGACAAGGGAGAGGGAGCAGATGGGGCGGGTTTAGTCGCATCCGGATGAGGTGAAAAACGAGAATATTGAAACCCGCCTCTACAAACCAGGTTCCCAACTAGCGCAGCAAAGGTTAAAACATTCCCTGTTCCCTGTTCTCTGTACCCTTTTCTCTGAGAAATTTTGGAGATTCGGAAACGGGCCAATCGCTACGGGGAGGAAAGGTTTGTTGGGTATGCAAAATCGTTGCTCCAGGTTCACTTGGTTGATTTAGTCGTACAGCACAACCGAATCCAATACCGGCTGACGCCGCGATCGCTCCTGTCATGAACAAGGCTCGTAAGGGTATTGAGGCTTTGGTTTTGGGAGTGTTGATTCTTGATTGTTGATTGTTGATTGTTGAGTTGGGCTGGTTTTCCACTGGCTGAGTGATTATCGGTTCAGGAACAGCAACAGACTCCTGAAGGGGAAGCTGCTTTAGCCAAGTGTCTATCGTTTGGGGACGGTTGTTGGGGATGAGTTCTAAACCGTACTGTAATGCTTGTTGAATGGTGGGACTCAATTTAGACGGGGCTGGCTGAGAGGGTGAGGAAAATAGACAATCGTTTCCCCTGGCTGATAATCTCTGTCGCACAGGTGCAGGTAAGGGAGGATATCCGGTGAGTAAGCAGTAGAATGTGGCGGTTAAGGCATAGATGTCAGTTTGCCGCGTTGTTGTGTTTGTCAAGGTGTTGTGTTCTGGAGGAGAATAGCCAGCCGATAGGAGACTAGCGTAGGTTTGTTGGACGCCTGGGGTGAATTCATAGAGCATCCCCACCTCACATAACACAACGCGATCGCTATCCTGACGCCGAATAATGTTTTTGGGTTGGATATCTCGGTGGAGTAATTCTACTTGGTGTAAAACCTTTACCGCATCGCTGATTTGACGGATATAGTTAATCGCCTCAGCCTCTGACAAGGAAACCCCTTGCAGAACGTCTGCCAATGTCTGTCCGGGGATATATTCCATAACCAAGTAGGGATATCCCGTGTCCTCAAAATAGTCGATAACGCGGACCAGATGAGGATGTTGGCAGTAATTCAAGCGTTTGGCGATGTCTAAAAATTGCTGCTTGAATTGATTAACGTTTGCATGCTGGCGCAGCCCTTCACCTAGGGTTTTGATCACAACCGATTGACCTAACTCTGTATCGGTTGCTTTGTAGGTGAGACTGAAAACACCCTCACCCAGTTGGGTACTGAGAACGTATTTCCCTTGGTTTAAAGTCCGTTCTGCCTTCAAGTTCATAAAAATTCACTCCCCACAAGCACAAATAATGCTATAGCCTAGATGGAGTATATCCAAATTTAGTTGGCTACAGTCCCTGAATAAGCTAAAGTGGCTTAATTTAAGTTAAATCACTCCGTTAATTCATGGGGTGGGGAGAGGGAACAGGCAATAGGCAACAGGCAATAGTTTTAAACCTCTGGTAAAATTCGGCGCTTACGGAGGCGAAAATCACAGGATGAGTTGGGTTTCGTTCCTGATGCTGTTGGCGAAATAATTTGTTACCTAAAATGAATTGCATTCTGTAATCAGTAAAACATGCGGCGAAGCGAGATGTAATTTTCAGTTTTTGGTCTAAATCGGCAATCAATGTTAACCCCGCATCTGATGTTACGGCTCCGAGAGAGGAAATCGTTTGAGCATCAGTTACTTTGATTGGAGTAATCCTGTCTCAGCAAGTTGAGTCTATGAAGGAAGAATCACCGCCCTAAAAGTGCGGTGATTGTCAACAAACTCTTACAGCGTTCCACTTACGGTTTGAGCTTAAGTCGAATTAAGCTAGCTCAGTATAGGGAGTATATCTAGACTCATAAGCTGCCTCTTGACCGTAGGAAATTTCTACATGGTGTCCATTAGGATCTCTTAGGTAGGCTGCGTAACCAGTTGGAGGACCATAATCCTTAGGTCCCTCAAGTAAACAACCCTCTTTGCGAGCAAGTTGGCAGAGCTGATCTACTTGTTCACAACTGACACAAGCAATACCAATATGAGTCGGTGGCAAGATCGGCTTAACCTCTTCTTCCTCCAGTAGAGCTAGGGCAAAGGGTCTGATATTGTCGGACATCCAAACAGTACCTGGTTCTACGCGCAAGCGCACCACTGACATCTGACCGTACTTAGCGTAGAAAGAAATACTGGCATTAAGGTTCGTAACAGCTATAGCTAAATGAGTGAAGGCTGATGTTTTAGTCATTGCAGATCCTGTAGTTTTATTGAGACTATCCAAAACATTTTGAGTAAATACGGGTAATCCAAAGTCAGGTCGATAACCGTGAATGGTATCAGGAGCAAGCTGCTTGATTAGGAAGACTACCTCCCCAGTTACAACTTGACCAGGAACTAAAATGGGGCAACCCGGTGGAGTCGGAATAATGAATGTAGATGAAACTATTTCTCGCCCAGATGTCATTATCTCATCTATTTCATTATCTAGCTTGAGATATTCTATTTTTTCTTCGTCCAAACCCATGAAGTAGGCACTCCGCATATCGCCTTGCCCCGTTGCCGGGTGAGAACGGAAGCCGGAGTAAAACTCGCTGCTTTGAGGCAAAGAAGGCAAATTCAGTGTTAGCTGTTGCAGCTTGTTTTCAAATAATTTGATTTCCACTTGATTGTATTGGCGCAATTCCTGCTCTAAGCCTTCAGCAATTTTCTGCAGACAATCAAGCAAATATGTTACGGAACCCCAGGTTGTCCCAATATTAGTCATTAATAAAACGGTATTGAGGGAAATCTTGTTCAGCTGAATATTAAACTGTTCCATCAGTACCGAATCCTGGAAAGTGTTGCTCTCGATTCCTGTTTTGCCAATGTACAAAGTCAGCCGCGTGGGGTCCAGAACAAATTCATCATCCTCCCAGGCTTGCTCGATACGCTGGAACGTTACTTCTGGAGCTTCCTGAGTTTGGTAACTCAAGAGACCTGATGGGCGATAGGTTTCAGGAATCAACTCTTCAGGAGTAAGTATCTTGAAGTATTTTCCTAGCAATGGATGAGTGTTAACTTTCTCCCGCACGACCATTGCCATATCAATTTGGGACTGAACCAATTTGAAGCCTTCCAACTCAATTTGTCGCCGAGCTAAATCCAGAGAAGCCAAAATTTGGTAATTCGGGGACGTGCTGGTGTGGGTCATGTAAGCCTCTAGAAAATCAATTTCCGACTTACGGTTGAAATCCTCGTCCCAGATGTGAATCATGGATGATTGACGCAGGCCAGACAAAGATTTATGTGTTGATTGGGTTGAGTACACCCGAATCTTGACTTGATCTGGATCGGGTAAGAGATGTTGGTTCAGCCCGGTATCATCATCCTCTGGATCAAGCCGATCAAATTGTTCCTTAAAAGCTGCATACTCCTTTCGGTATTGGGGACTGTTATAGCGAGTATAAAGGTCACTGGCAGCTTGCATTGCTGTCCGTTCTCGATAGGTTGAGGTGCAACGAGCAAAGGCAAACCAGGCTTCGTCCCAGAGGAAAACCATATCTGGCTTGATTGCCAGTATTTCTTCCATGAATTGCTTAACGTTGTAAACAATACCATCAAAGGTACAGTTTGTGAGTAACACCATTTTCACCTGCTCCAATTGCCCCGACCGCTTGAAGTTGAGTAATTGTTGCTTGATTTCCTTTAAAGGGACAGCACCGTAGATATTGTATTCTTTTAGAGAATAGGCATTGAGGTAAAGGGGTTGAGCACCTACTAAGACGATGCCGTAATGGTGAGATTTGTGGCAATTCTGGTCAACCAAGACAATATCCCCTGGAGTCACAATTGCTTGCAAAACAATTTTATTCGCAGTTGAAGTACCGTTAGTTACAAAAAAAGTTTGCCTGGAACCAAAGCTTTTTGCTGCTAAACTTTGAGCTTTCTTCAGGGTACCAGTGGGGTGCAATAATGAGTCTAATCCTCCACTGGTTGCTGAAGTTTCTGCTAAAAATAGATTTTGACCGTAGAACTCTCCCATATCCTGAATCCAATCAGACTTAAAGATGGAATTTCCCCGGGAAATGGGCATGGCATGAAATACCCCTGTGGGTTCTTTGCTGTAATTTATTAAAGCATCGAAGAAAGGGGTTTCGTAACGTTTTTCGATGCCTTGAATAATACTTAAGTGTACTTCAAGATAGTCTTCCTGGTTATAGAAAACGCGGCGGAAATTCTGATGCGTCTCAGCATCGACATCAACTAAGGATACATCGCTCAACAAGTATAAATCCAATTCTGGACGTAACTTATGTAGAATCGCACCTAAAGCAAGACCTCTCGGTTGGTAATATTCCTCGGCTAATTCAGCTTGTTCTAACCCACTCATGTATTCTTCGAGCAGTGACAAACGATTGTTTGAGCGCAGGGGAAAGTCGTAGCCGATCACACAACATTGAATCGTGTGATTTAACATCAAAGCTGTTAGGGCATTCTCCAAGTTATAAACGACGATTATCTGATAAATAAACTTGTCTGTGGTCGAGGCTATTTCTGCAATTTTGTGGTGTAATTCTTTTTCTTTTTCTGGTGTCATGTCGTCTTCGACAAATAAGACGGTGAAATAGAGTTGATTAGAGTTTTTATTATATTTATCGACGGATATAATTTTATGTCCATCTTTCTGTTCACCTCCAAAAATATTATCAATGTATTCTTGGGCATACAGTTCAGAACGGCTAGACATCAAACCTATAATTTGAGCGACTTCCCAGGAAAGTCTGGAATATTCCTGGCGCTCAAAGTGCTGCTGCAATCGTCGAAATGCATTTATCCCCGGAAATTTCCAGTAGAGTTCGAGGGGTTCGATAATTTTGAACCCAGCTGCAATTTTTTCCTTTAATGTGGAGATATCCTTGCCACAGGCGTGAAGAGATTCCAAGCGATCTGTTGACAATTTCAGTTGGCTCCAGATGTCAACACGCATTGGTAAGGTATTTTTATAAGTGCTGATATATAAGCAATCAAGAATGCGAGTACATGAGTTTTTGGACACAGTTATATTTGATTTCATTATATATTACGTCGGCTGGATGCAATTTGCGTATTATTTATTATAATATTTAAGTAGTTGGTGTCTTTATAAATTTTTGTAAACACACTAAAAACACTTGTAAGTAGGTAGGGACAGTTAAAGGCGGGCGGTGGTGATCGTCATTCGTCATTCGTCATTCGTCATTCGTCATTCGTCATTCGTCATTCGTCATTCGTCATTCGTCATTCGTCATTCGTCATTCGTCATTCGTCATTCGTCATTCGTCATTCGTCATTCGTCATTCGTCATTCG